>JALYLC010000097.1 GCA_030774435.1 Actinomycetota bacterium | reverse complement strand
CTGCGGCACTCCGCAGCGACGCGGCGTGCTCCTCGGCACCCGGGCTGGCGACGAGCACCGCGCCGGAGCCGGCGTCCCCGAGCGCCTCGATCAGGACGCCTGGAGCGTCGACGCGCGCGCGGCGCTCGACGATCCAGTCCTGGCCGCGCTGCTCGCACAGAGCGAGCCCACCGTCTCGCTGCACCCACACGGCGACCGGCACCGCCAGGCGGCGATGCAGGAGCGCGCACGTGATGTCGCACAGCTCGGCAGGCGTCAAGTGACGCGCAAGCGCTGCAGCGAGCGCATCATCAAGGTTCTCGGACGACGCGCCGGCAATGTGCACAGGCCTCAGTGTAGTCGTCTGCACTCGTATACTCTTGCGTTTGAGTGAATGAACATGCAACAGCGTTGCCGGAGCCACCTTCCTCGCTTGCGGGGCGCGATTACCTGCGCGCGCGCGACCTGAGCGCACAGGAGCTGGACAGCCTGCTCGACCTCGGGCTCGCCCTCAAGGCTGCGCAGGCAGCGAGGCTGCCACATCCGCTGTGCACCGGGCGCACACTCGGGATGATCTTCCACAAAGCGTCGACGCGCACACGCGTGTCGTTCGATGTCGGCATGAGCCAGCTCGGCGGCACCGCGCTGCACCTCGCACAGGGCGAGCTGCAGCTCGGCCGCGGCGAGACCGTGCGCGATACGGCCATGGTGCTCTCGCGCTATCTCGACGCGATCGTAATCCGGACGTTCTCGCAGGCCGACATCGACGAGCTCGCCACCTGGGCCGACGTTCCCGTGATCAACGGCCTCTCCGACGACCACCACCCCTGCCAGGCGCTGGCCGACCTGCTGACGCTGCGCGAGCGCTTCGGCGCCGATCTGAGCGGCGTCCGGCTCGCCTACGTCGGCGATGCCAACAACGTCTGCCGCTCGCTCGTGTGTGCGGCGGTGATCGCGGGAGTGGACGTCGTGGTCGCCGCACCCGAGGCGTATCAGCTGGACGAGCCGACCGCGCGCTTCGCGGCGGACGTCGCAGCCGCCGGAGGGGGGTCGCTGACGCTCACCGAGGATGCCGACGAGGCCGCCCGCGGTGCCCAGGCCCTGGCCACGGACGCGTTCGTCTCGATGGGCCAGGAGGTCGAGACGGCCGAGCGCCTCGACGCGCTCATGCCCGGCTATCGCGTGGACGAGCGCCGCGTGGCGCTGCTCGCCGACGACGGCATCGTGCTGCACTGCCTGCCGGCCCACTACGGGCAGGAGATCGACGAGTCGGTGCTGTACGGCCCGCGCTCGGCGGTCTGGGATCAGGCCGAGAACCGTCTGCACGCGCAGAAGGCCCTCCTGGCAGCGCTGCTGGCAGGGTCTGCGTGAGGCCTAGCTACTCGGAGAGCTCCACGCCGACGTCGGGGCTCCAGCGCCCCGGGCGTTCGGTCGCGGCGTAGCGCTGATCCGCCGAGCCGCGCGCGACGCTGGCCGTGCGTGCGACCAGGTCGAGCGACACGATGAACGTGCGCGGCTCGCCGCTGAAGGCGAAGGTGATGAAGACACGCCTCGGCAACTCCACGCCGTGCACGCCGAGAGCGACCTTGGGGCGCCCGTGGCGTCCGACCAGCTCGCGCACGCGATCGAGGTGCGGCGAGCGGTTGAAGGCCCGCGCGGCGATGCTGATCAGCTCGTTCTCGTCGGCCTCGCGCTGGCGCGCGCGCAGCACGCGGTCGAGCTCGCCGGAGTCGGGTGCGATCACCGGCGCCCCGTCCTGCGCCGCACTGAGGGCGGCCTTCAGCTCGCGGCGCTCCTCCGAATCCCTCTGACGTGCTGCGAGCGCGGCCTCGAGCTCGTTGCGCGTCGACGCAAGGCGCGACGTCAGGCGATCGATCTCACCATGCGCGGCGACCAGCGCGGTCTGCGCGGCCTCGGCCTCATCGCGCACGCTGCGAGCCTGCTCCAACTCCTCTTCGAGGGTCGCAAGCTGCCCCGTGAGCCGCTCGACGAGCGCATCGCGCCGCTCGGCCAGCTCGAGCCGGCCGGGATCGGCCGGCATGCGCAATCGCCGGCCCGTCGACTCTGCGGGCAGCCAGCCGCGCGCCTCCGCAGTCGAGGGACACAGCTCGCAGACACGCACCGCAGCGCGACTGGGATGGTCGCGGTAGAGGCGGACCGTCTCGCCGGCCAGAAAGCTGCGCCGGCAGATGGCGCACTCATGCGCGCGATGGGCAGTCGAAGGCATCGGAACGTCGGATGGTAGCGGTTTGCAGGCAAAGGACGGGGAGTACCTGCGCACGATCCGCAGCCCGCGCTGGAGCATTGCACGGCCCACCGGACTGGTCGCAGCCTGCTTGACAACACGCCTTGGGCACCCAATTGGCACATGCCGCGCGTGCCACCTGGCAGCCGAAAGTGCGCGCCCGATCGACTACCCTGACGGTCGAGAGGGGCCGTAGCTCAGCTGGGAGAGCATCTGGTTTGCAACCAGAAGGTCAGGGGTTCGAGACCCCTCGGCTCCATCACTATCCAAGCCATTTCTAGCTCGTTGTCGAGTCGACAGAGACCGACTGGCACCGCATTTTGG
>JALYLC010000096.1 GCA_030774435.1 Actinomycetota bacterium | reverse complement strand
ACGTTGTCACGCGCGTCGCGCTGGGCGTCGCAGCGCGCAGCGAACCCGAGGTCGCGGCGCTTGCGGCAGCGCTGCCCGCACCCGAGGCGGTCGCTCGCGGCGCCTCGTTGCTGCGGCTAGCCGACCTGCCCATCACACCGCTCTCCTCGGCCGTGCGTGCGGCCGTCGCGGGCGCGCGGCGGCGCGGCGTCTGACCCCGGGCCGGTTCAGTTCGTGGCAGACGCCTCAGCGTTGCGGACGACGACCGGATCGGCTGTAATGCTCCCTGCGAACCGGAGGAGGTATGACCCGTGGCGGACACTCCCGCCGACAACCAGCACGGCACGACGCCAGGCGAGGCCGCGGCTGCCGGCGCTCATCCCGGCTCGGCGCAAGCCGCGATGACGCGGCAGAAGATGCTCGCGGGCGCGACCATCGGCCTCGGCGCCCTGATGAGCGCGATCATCGCCGTACCGGTCACGATCGCCGTGCTCGCGCCGTCCTTCGAGACGGTCAAGGAATACTCGGTCGACATCGGCCCGACGACCCTGTATCCGAAGGCGCAACCGGGCCAGATCGCGTTCCACGTCGTGACGTTCGAGAACAGGCCCGACGACACGACGGGACTGTCGCGGCGGTTGGTTTTCATCCGCAACGACGGCAACGACAAGTTCACCGCCATCGCGAACACCTGCATGCACCTCGGCTGTCCCGTGCAGGCCTTCGCGACGGGCTTCTCGTGCCCCTGCCACGGCGGTCAGTACGACAAGGAGGGCCGCCGAATCGCTGGCCCCCCGGTGCGTCCGCTCAACCGCTACGAGACGACCGTCGACGACAAGGGGCATCTGATCCTCGGCAAGCTCTACGCGATGGATGACAGCCTCCACCGCCACCAGCTCAAGGGCCCGGGGCAGCCGGTCAAGGGGCTGCTGTCGTACCTCTACCCCGAAGCCCCGCAGGGCTAGGAGCCAGCGCACATGCCCCGCACTCGCCCGACCGCCAAGGAACTGGTTGTCGATGCGCCGCTCGAGTGGGTCGAGGAGCGCTCCGGGTTCGTCGGCCTGGTCGAGGCGTTCCTGTTCCGCAAGGTTCCGGGTGACACGTCCTGGCTGCAGACGCTCGGCTCGTCGCTCCTGACCGTCTTCCTGTTCCAGGCGACGACCGGCGTGATCCTCGCCATGAGCTACCACCCCGACCCGGCTTCCGCCTACGAGTCGATCCGCTACATCACGGATCAGGAGACGCTCGGCTGGCTCGTGCGCGGGATGCACAAGTGGGGCTCGTCCGTGATGGTCATCCTGCTCTTCCTGCACATGGCGCGCGTGTACGTGTTCGGCGCCTACAAGTACCCGCGCGAGCTGACCTGGGTGACGGGCGGGATCCTGTTCATCATGGTCATGGCGATGTCGTTCACGGGCTACCTGCTCGTGTGGGACCAGCGTGCCTACTGGGCGACCGTCGTGGGCGTGAACATCAACGGCACCGGCCCGATCGTCGGCCCGTATCTCGCCAACTTCTTCAAGGCCGGCCCGGTCTTCGGCGACCAGACGCTCTCGCGCTTCTACTCGCTGCACATGCTCGTGATCCCGGGCGGGATCTTCACCTTCATCTTCATCCACCTCTGGCTCGTCGTCCGCCTCGGCGTGACGTCGCCGCCCTGGTCGCGCAAGCGCTACGACGAGGCGGTCGCGCGCGAGGCCGTGGAGAGCACGCGGTGAGCGGGCTCCGCGCGATCACCGGCAGGGAGGACGCGCGATGGCACGCCTGACCGCGCGCGAGCGCCGCGAGGGGTACCTGCGCGAGCACGCCTACCAGAAGAAGACGGGGAAGTCGTTCTTCCCGCAGGTGATCCTGCACGACGTCATCGTCAACCTCTTCTTCGTGCTGCTGATCGTCGCCCTCGCGATCGTCTGGCACGAGACTGCGAACGGCACGCACAGCGGCATTCTCGGCCCGCTCTACGAGGACAAGGCGAACTCGGCCGTGGCGGTCTACGACCCGCGTCCGGACTGGTACTACTTCTTCCTCTTCCAGCTCCTGCGGGTGTTCGACAACCCGAACCTGCTGCTGCTCGGCACGATCATCGTGCCGACGATCTGGATGACCATCCTCGTCGGGATGCCGTTCATCGACCGCACCCGGGAGCGCCGCGTCTCGCGCCGCCCCATCGCGATCGGCTTCGCCGGCGCCATGGCCGTGCTGCTCCTGACACTCACCTGGAAGGGCTCGAGCGTGCCCAGCATCGAGGGCAACGCCACCGCGACCGGGCCGGGGGTCACATTCCTGAAGGCGCAGTCGTGCGGCAGCTGTCACACGCTCAAAGCGATGGGCTGGGGCGGCAACATCGGCCCGAACCTGGATAGCAAGCACCCGCCGTACTCCCTCGCAGTCGAGCGCCTTACCAACGGCGCGGGCGCGATGCCGTCGTTCAAGGGCACGCTCACCGACACGCAGCTCAAGTGCGTCGCAACCGTGATCGCGACGCTCACCAAGGGCGGTGGTGCGCCCTCGACGCAGGCGGTGGCCTGCAAGGGCTTGTAGCGAGGCTCTGTCGCGCCCGCGGGCACCCGTAGCTCGCTACCCTGCTCATGTGCGGTTTTTCCTCGGCATCACGGGCGCCTCGGGTGCGCCCTATGCCGCCCGCGTCCTCGCCGGCCTGACCGCGGCCGGGGCCGAGGTCGGCGTCTGCGCCTCGCGCGCGGCGGGCGAGGTGATCGCGTACGAGCTGTACCGAGACCGCTCGCTCGCTCCGGCCGAGGCCGTGAAGCGCCTGGTCGCCGAGCACGGTGGCGCGCAGACGACGCTGTACGGCGAGGACGACTGGTTCTCGCCCTACGCCTCGGGCTCGGCGCGCGTGGACGGGTACCTGATCTGCCCCTGCTCGATGGCGACGGCGGGGACGATCGCATCCTCCGGCCAGTCCAACCTGATCCACCGCGCCGCCGGCGTCGCGCTCAAGGAGGATCGACGCCTCGTGCTGGTTCCGCGCGAGACCCCGCTCTCGGCGATCCACCTCGAGGTGCTGCTCAAGCTGCGGCAGGCCGGCGCTCTGATCCTGGCGGCCATGCCGGCCTTCTACACGCAGCCCGACACGCTCGCCGACGCGATCGACTTCGTCGCCGGCAAGGCGCTCGACCTGCTCGGCGTCGAGCACGACCTGTTGCGCCGGTGGGGCACTGCGTGAGCGTTCGCGACCGCCTGGACCCCGCCGACGTGGAACGCATGTTCGACCGCATCGCCGGGCCCTACGACCTCATGAACCGCCTCATGACGGCGGGTCTCGACCAGCGCTGGCGCTCGTTCGCGGCGCGCGAGAGCGGCGTCGGCCGAGGTGCCACGGTGCTCGACGCCTGCTGCGGCACGGGCGACCTCGCACTCGAGCTCGCCCGCGTCGTGGGGCGCAGCGGCCAGGTCACCGGCCTCGATTTCTCGGCCGAGATGCTCAGGCGCGCCGAGCGCAAGGCTCCGGGCAAGGACGCCGCAGCGGTGCAGTGGGTGCGCGGAGACGCCACGGCGATGCCGTTCGCGGACAACTCGTTCGCGGCTGCCACGATCGCCTTCGGGCTGCGCAACCTGCCCGACCCCGAGGCCGGCCTGCGCGAGCTCGCTCGCGTGGTGCGGCCGGGCGGGCGCGTCGTCTGCCTCGAGATCACCCGGCCCGAGCACGGGCCGCTGAAGGGCTTCTACTCGCTCTGGTTCGACCGCGGCATCCCTGCGCTCGGCAAGGTCTTCGACCGTCGCGGCGCCTATTCGTACCTACCTGCCTCGGTGCGCAGGTTCCCCGGCCCCGAGCTGCTCGGCGAGGCCTTCCACCGCGCCGGCATGAGCGACGTCCGCTACCGCCTGCTGGCCGGCGGCATCGTCGCGCTGCACGTCGGCGAGGTCGTCGCGTGACCACCGTGGCGCATGACGTCACAACGCTCGCGGGCGCTCGCACCCTGCCGTTCCTGGCGGGCGTCGAGCAGCGCCTCGCCGCGCAGCTCGCGGACGATTCGGTGGGCCGCGCCTCGCGCGAGACGCTGGCCGCGGGCGGCAAGCGGCTGCGGCCGTTGCTCGTGCTCATCTCCGCTCCGCCGGACACTCGCGACCGGCTCGAGCTCGAGATCGCGGCCGCCGCGGCCGAGCTCGTGCACATGGCGACACTCGTGCACGACGACGTGCTCGACGCCGCGCCGCTCCGGCGCGGCCACGCGACCGTCTGGGCGCGTCACGGAGAAGCGCTCGCGCGCGCGACCGGCGACCACCTCTTCGCGCTCGCGTTCGCGGGCCTGACGCGCGCGGGCTCGCCCGATGCCGTCGCGCTCCTGGCCCTGGCGGCACTCGACCTCGCCCGTGGCGAGGCGCTGCAGAGCGAGCAGGCGCGCCGTCCCGAGATCACCGTCGAGGCCTACGTCGAGCGCTGCCTGTTCAAGACCGGGCGGCTGTTCGGCGCCGCCTGCGCGCTGGGCGGCCTGTTCGGCGGCCTCGACCGGCCCGGCATCGAGGCGCTCCAGCGCTTCGGCGAGCAGCTCGGCATCGCCTTCCAGCTCGCCGACGACCTGCTCGACTGCGACGGCGATCCCGAGACGACGGGCAAGGCCCTCGGCGTGGATCTGCTCGACGGCACCGTCACGCTGCCGCTGTTGCTGGCGGCGCAGCGCGACGAGCACGTGGCCGCCGCGTTGCTCGACCGCGAGCACGCCGCCTCCGACGTGGTCGGCGTGCTCGCGCGCGTCGCCGCCACCGGGGCCATCGCCGACACCCGCCGCGCGGTGCTCGAGCACGCCGAAGCCGCACGCGCCGCGCTGCATGCGCTGCCCGACCGCAGCGATCGCCGGGCACTCGAGGCTATCGTGCATGCGGCGACCACCCGCGACCACTGAGAGCCGATGGCAAGCACGCTTACGCGCACCCGCGACCACTGAGAGCCGATGGCAAGCACGCTTACGCGCACGCTGATCGATCCCGTCCGCGAGAAGGTCCTGGCGGGAGAGCGCCTCGATTTCGACGACGGCGTCGCACTCCTCGAGAGTGACGACCTGCTCGGTCTGGGCGAGCTCGCGGATCACGCGCGACGGTTGCGCGGCGGCGGCGACGAGGTCTACTTCGTCAACAACCTCTACCTCAACCACACGAACGTGTGCCGGGTGAAGTGCAAGTTTTGCGCCTTCGCTCGCACGAACAAGCAGGACGGCGCGTACACGTGGGAGATCGGGCCGCTCACCCAGCATGCGCTCAAGCACTACGAGCGGGAGGCCTTCAGCGAGATCCACATGGTCGGCGGCG
This sequence comes from Actinomycetota bacterium, assembly GCA_030774435.1. Taxonomy (GTDB): domain Bacteria; phylum Actinomycetota; class Thermoleophilia; order Gaiellales; family JALYLC01; genus JALYLC01. The sequence goes on along the minus strand of JALYLC010000096.1, from coordinate 3,703 downwards.
AGAGCCCCTACCTCGACCTCGACTACTACCTCGACCTCGTGCGCAGCCTCAAGGCAGCGCTGCCCGGCGTGACGCTCAAGTGCTTCACGGCCTCCGAGGTGCATCACATGACGAAGCTCTCCGGGCTCACGCACGCCGAGGTGCTCAGGGAGTTGTTCGCGGCCGGCGTGGAGACGCTGCCGGGCGGCGGCGCCGAGGTGTTCGCCGACCGCGTGCGCAAGATCGTCGCGCCCGGCAAGGAGCATCCCGAGATCTGGCTCGAGGTGCACCGCCTGGCGCACGGCATGGGCGTGAAGACGCATTGCACCATGCTCTACAACCACGTCGAGACCTACGAGGAGCGCGTCGACCACTTCCTCCGCCTACGCGACCTGCAAGACGAGACCGGCGGATTCATGGCCTTCATCCCGCTGCCGTTCCACCCCGAGAACACCGTCTTCGAGCGGCGCGGCTGGACGTTCACGAGCGGCCACGACGACCTCAAGATGCAGGCGGTCTCGCGTCTCATGCTCGACAACATCGAGCACATCAAGGCGTACTGGATCATGATCTCCACGCCGCTCGCCCAGGTCGCCCTGCATTTCGGCGCGAACGACATCCAGGGCACGGTCGTCGAGGAGACGATCGCGCACGCCGCCGGCGCAGTCACGCCCACCGAGGAGAAGGTCGCCTCGCTCGTGCGCGTGATCCGCGAGGCCGGCCGCGTGCCCGTGCAGCGCGACTCGTTCTACAACGTCGTACGCCGCTTCGATTGATGCTGCGCCTCGGCCGCGTCGCGTTCATCAACACCTTCCCGGTCGAGTGGGCGCTGGCGCGCCACCTGGATCCGGACGAGGTGGAGGAGGTCGCCGCCGTCCCGACTCAGCTCAACAGGATGCTGGCGGCCCGTGAGCTCGACGTCGCCAACGTCTCGAGCGTCGAGTACGCCGACAACCCCGAGCGCTACGTCCTGCTGCCCTCGCTGTGCGTCGGCAGCGACGGCGCGGTCGAGTCGGTGCAGCTCATCACCCAACTGCCGCTGCCGGCCGTGCGCAGCATCGCGGTGACGAGCCACTCCGCGACCTCGGTCGCGCTCGTGAAGGTGCTCGTGCCCCACGCGGGGATCCTCCCCGAAGGTGAGCCGGCCGATGCCCGCCTCCTGATCGGCGACGCGGCGCTGCACTCGGCGTTCTCGGATCCGACGCCCCATCACGACCTCGGCGCGCTCTGGCGCGAGCGCACGGGCCTGCCCATGGTGTTCGCCGTCTGGGCCGCCCAGCGCGACTGCGATCCAGGAGCGCTGGCGCGCATCGACCGGGCCCTCAGCGGTGCCGTGGCCGAGGCGTCCGAGCACGCCGGCCTGGTCGCGAAGGCGGCGGGCGAGCGCCACGGCTTCCCGGCCGGCTACCTCGCGCGCTACTTCGAGAAGCTCCGCTACGGCTTCGGCGAGCGCGAGCGCCAGGGGCTGCAGCGCTTCTACGCGCTGGCCGCCGAGTGTGGAGCGATTGCGGGCGTGCCCGAGCTGCGCTTCGCCGACACCGCTCGCGTACGCTGATCCGCATGGCCGTCGATGTCGCCACCCGTCCCGTCCAGGCCATCCTCGAGCAGCTGCTCGAAGGCAGCCGCCTGTGCGACGAGGACGCCGGTGCGCTCCTGCGCTCGCGCGACCTGATAGCCGTCGGCCGGGCCGCCGATGAGATGCGCTCCCGCAAGAGCGACCCGGACGAGGTCACGTTCATCGTCGACCGCAACATCAACTACACCAACGTCTGCGTCACGGACTGCGACTTCTGCGCCTTCTACCGGCGCCCGGGCGACACGCGCGAGGGCTACGTCCTGCCGGTGCCCGTGATCCACAAGAAGATCGAGGAGACGCTCGCGCTCGGCGGCACGGCCGTGCTCATGCAGGGCGGCCATCACCCCGATCTCGGCATCGAGTGGTACGAGGATCTGTTCTCGGGCATCAAGCAGCGCTACGAGATCCACCTGCACGCGCTCTCGCCGCCGGAGATCCAGCACATCTCGCGGCGCTCCAAGCTCACGACCGCGGAGACGCTCTCGCGGCTGCGCGATTCCGGGCTCGATTCGCTGCCCGGCGGCGGCGGCGAGGTGCTCGTGGATCGCGTGCGCAAGATCATCGCGCCCAAGAAGACGAAGACCGCCGAATGGCTCGGGGTCATGCGCGAGGCGCACCGCATCGGCATGTCGACGACCGCGACGATGATGTACGGCCACGTCGAGACGCTCGAGGAGCGCGTCGAGCACATGCGCCGCATCCGCGACCTGCAGGACGAGATGCACGGCTTCCGGGCGTTCATCTCATGGACCTTCCAGCCCGACAACACGCGCCTCGGCCGGCAGGTCAAGGAGACGCCGACCTCCTTCGACTACCTGCTCACGCAGGCCGTCTCGCGGCTCTACCTCGACAACGTCGATCACATCCAGTCGTCCTGGGTCACGCAGGGCCTGAAGATCGGCCAGGTGGCGCTGCACTTCGGCGCCGACGACCTCGGCTCGATCATGATCGAGGAGAACGTCGTCTCGGCCGCGGGCACGACCTACTGCGCCGACGTCGACGACTTCTGCCGGCTGATCCGCGCGGCGGGCAAGCGGCCCGTTCAGCGCGACACGCTGTACCGCCGCGTGCGCGCCTACGACTAAAGAACTGGTTTCAAAAGTGGCGGGGCGTTCGGAGGTGTCGAACGCGACTTTTGAAACCAGTTCTGACTCGCCGGAGCCGGGCGGCTACTTCAGTGCGACGAGCTTCGCGGTCGCGATCGAGACCTTCTTCGAGGGCGGGCAGTCCGAGCTGCCGCACGCCGTAGTCGCCAGCGCCGCGATGCGCTTGATCGTCGCGAGCGAGGTGCTGTCGGCCGCGTGGCCGAGCAGGCCGTAGTCGGGCGGCAGTTGCATGCCCTCCGGGCCGGAGATGACGAAGAACTGCGACCCGGCAGCACCCGATGGGTCGTTCTGCGTCTTGGCCATGGCGACGTCGCCGAGCTTGTAGTGGTAGGAGCTCGGCAGCTTGCCGACGACCTGATACCCCGGGCCGCCCGTCCCGTCACCGCGGGGGTCTCCGCCCTGGAGGACGAAGCCGGCCACGACGCGGTGGAACGTCAGCCCGTCGAAGAAGTGCTTGGTCGCGAGGAAGGCGATCGAGTTCGGGATCGGCCCGCCGAGCTTGCGGTCGAGGACGATTCGGACGGGCCCGCAGGACGTGGTCATGACGATCGCGTAGCGCGTGTTCTTCGCCAGCACCGTCGCGGGCTTCTTGTAGCTCGGCTTGGACTTGCCGGCGGCCGCCGGCCTGGTGGACGAGCAGCCGGCGGCACTCGCCGCCTGGGCCGGGGAGACGGCGATCGCGGCGGCAACGAGCGCGCCCAGCAGCAGGGGAAGTCGGAGTCGCATCGCCTGAGGATGCCATGCCACGCGCTCACGGGCATCAGGCCGAAGCCAGCATGTGCGATGGATACCTTGGGGTCTGACCCCAAGGTGTGCGCGTCACATACCTTTCGCAGCCCTCGACTTCGAACGCGACGTTCGAGACCTGTTCTGAGGCCGCGGGGCCGGGAGCCTGAGTAGGCTTTGGGACGTGACTGACGACGATCGCACCGGATACCTGCTGTTCGTGCCCTCGCCGCAGGGCTACCGCCTCGAGGAGCGCGACGGCCCGGCGCCGGAGCGCGACGAGCGGGTCGAGATCGATGGCGCTGCGTTCATCGTC
>JALYLC010000095.1 GCA_030774435.1 Actinomycetota bacterium | reverse complement strand
GCGAAGGGCTTCTCGCCGGGGAGGATGTAGCCCGCCTTGCGCGCCTGGGCGATCAGCGCCGTGCGCTGCGACGCGCTCTTCAGCTCGGCCTGCAGCTTCGCGTGCTGGCGATCGAGTTGCGCGACCTCCGTGCGCAGCTGCTGGGTCGCGGTGCGCGCGCGCAGGTACGAGCGCACGGGCCCGACGCACAGCACGACGAGCAGGAGCAGCAGCGCGATCGCGCCGAGCCGGCGGGCGCGGTGCAGGCGGGCACTGCGGGCGGGGCGGGGGCGAGACGGCATGCCGACGGCTTCGCCGCCAGCGCCGCGGCTCCTCCCTGGGGCCCCGGATGCGACACTTCGGCTCGTGGAATCTGCGACGGAGCGCGACCGCGAGGCGATCGAGCGCCAGCTCGGCCGGCCGCCGCGTGCGCTCGCCGGCGTCGCCGCGCGCTGCATTCACGGCGGGCCGAGCGTGATCGCCCAGCGGCCCTACGACGAGGCCGGGAAGCCGTTCCCGACCACGTTCTGGCTCTCCTGCCGTGTGCTCGTGCGGGCGGTTGGCGAGCTCGAGTCGAACGGCGGCATCGTCGGGCTGGAGGCTGAGCTCGGCACGCGGCCCGACCTGCGCGAGAGCAGGCGCGAGGCCGATGCGCGCGTCGCGGCGCTGCGTGCGGCACTCGATGACGGCGGCCCGCGCGCCGACGGCGGCGCCGCTCTCACCACCAGTCTCGAAGGCGGGGAACCCTCGGCGCCGCTCAAGTGCCTCCACGCCCATGCCGCCGCGGCGCTGGCGTCGCCGCCCTACCCGTTGGGGCGCCTCGTGCTCGAGCGTGCGCGGCCCGCCACCCCGGAGGTCTGCTGCGCGTGGGCGTGAACGAACTCAGCGTGCAGCTGGCGCGCGAGGACTGGCGCAACGGAGAGCGGATCGTGGAGCGCATTCTCGCCGATCCCGCGCGCGCCCCGATCGCAACGAGCGTCATGCGCGAGCTGCAGCGGGAGCTGCGGCGGCGTCTCGGCCAGACCTACACGCTCGCCGCGCTCACGGCGCTCTATGGCGACGTGGATCGCTGGGGGCGCGAGGCTGCTCAGCGCGTTGCCCCCGAGATCGGCTGGGCGCACGACAGCGTCTTCGCCGACGCGGCCTGTGCGCGCGCCGCGCGCAACGCGCGTGATTGGAAGCCCGCCTGAGCGCGCTGCCGCCGCCCCCGCCGCAGTCGGATCCGACCGAGGAACTGGTGCGGATCGAGCGCCGCCGCAAGGCCGCGGTGCGTCAGCGGCGCCATTCGCGATTCCGCTTCCTGCTCGTCCTGATCCTGCTTGCGGCGGTCGGCGCGGGCGGGTTCCTCGCGGGTCAGAGACTCACGGAGGCACCCGGCCCGGAGCTCACGACGTCCGACCGTGGGCTGACCCGCGTGACCCTGACCGAGACCGTCGCGACGCGCACGATCACCGTCACCGGTCGCTGAAGCTCGTCGCAAAAAGGGTGAATCGGGCACCGCGCCGACCGAAGTCCCAGATCCGGGCTACACTGAGACACATGAAGGGAGACGGCGAGTCGCCGCACCGCCGTACGGGTGCGCGGTCTGCCGAGCCAACGTGGTTGACGCTCGGGCAGGCGGCGAAGTACCTCGGCATCGCGCAAAGCACAGTGCGCGTATGGACCGATAGCGGGCGCTTGCCCGTCTTTTACACGCCCGGGGGCCATCGCCGCTTCCTGCGCTCCGACCTGGATGCGTTCATCCAGCGCAACGGAGCCGGCTCGCGGCCGCGCGGCGACGCCGTAGTCCTCGTCGTCGACGACAACCCGAAGCTGCGCTCGTTCATCCGCGTCAACCTCGAGTTCGACGGCATGGTCGTGCGCGAGGCGGCGACGGCGGAGGAAGGGCTTGCGGCCCTCGACGAGGATCCGCCGGACCTCGTGATGCTCGACGTCAACCTGCCGGGCATCGATGGCTGGGAGATGCTGCGCCGCGTACGCGAGCGCCACGGCATCGAGACGCTCCCCGTGATCATGTTCTCGGGCGAGAGCGAAGACGATCACGCCGAGGAGCACGGGGCCAACACGTTCGTCGGCAAGCCGCTCGATCCGCTCGCCCTCGTCGAGCAGGCCAAGGCGCTGCTCCGCGTGCGCGTCACCCAGTTCGGCTAGACCCGCCGAGACGACGGGCGGTTAGGACCGGGCCTTAGACGTACTAACAGAATGACCGTGGCGTTCGGAGGTCTCGAATCGCCTGCGGTCTGGTTGTCGGGCGCAGTGAGTGGTGGTGGGTGATTGGGGTCGCCCGACACCCAGACCTGTGGCGACCCTCGGCTCGCGCAAAGTGCCGCGCGAGCCCAGGGGCTTCGCGGGAGTGGATCCCGGCTCTCGAATGGGTTCAACC
>JALYLC010000094.1 GCA_030774435.1 Actinomycetota bacterium | reverse complement strand
GTGCGCGCCGGCAAGGCCGGACTTCGGACCGCGGAGATTGCGACGTACGAAGATGCCCGCATTGGGGGCCAGTCGAAGCTGCATCCGTTTGCGGACGGCTGGGCGATACTCACCCTGATTCTCGCCGAGGCTCACCCGCGGAGAGTCACCGAGATGAGATCTGTGGCGGATTTCTACGTCACGCAAAATTCTGAATGGCCGCAGGCTTGACGATTGCGCGTGCTCGCGGCGTAGAGCCGGCACTGCAGTCCGAACCCGGCGCTGGGACGGGCTTCGCGGCGTCCGATGCCGACGTGTCGGTTGTGATTTGCGCATGCTCCGACGAGCGATTCGAAATGTTGCGCCAGGCCATCGCCTCCGTGCAGCGCCAAGCCACACATGCCCGCGAGGTTATTGTGGTCATCGATCACAACCCGAAGCTGCTCGCCCGGGCACGCGCGACATTTCCCGCGCTCCAGGTTCTACCCAACGCCGAGAGGAGCGGGCTGCCCGGCGCCAGAAACACGGGTGCGCGAGTAGCACAGAGCGAACTGGTCGCATTTCTCGACGATGATGCCGTCGCCGCGCCGGATTGGATCGGGTCGCTACACGAGATCCTGAAGCATGCAGGCGTATTGGGTGGCGGGGGCCAGGTCATCCCCCGATGGCCCGGTGACGCCCGTCCTCTCTGGCTGCCTGAAGAATTCCTCTGGGTCGTCGGATGCAGCTACCGGGGACTGCCCGAGAAACTCGCGGCGGTCAGGAACCCGATAGGCGCGAACATGGCCATCAAACGCACGGTCCTACAGGAGCTCGGTGGATTTCGCCTCGACATGGGACCCGTCGAGGAGACGGAATTCTGCGTTCGAGCCACGCAGCGATGGCCCGAGCGAGCATGGCTCCTCTCGCCGCAACCACGAGTCGAACACGTCGTCTCGCCGGAGCGATGTCACATTGGGTACTTCGTGTGGCGTTGCTATTGGGAGGGACTCGCGAAGGCGAAGCTTCGCACCTACGTCGGCCGGCAAGATGCGCTGACGAGCGAACGGGTCTACGTACGTCGAATCCTGCCGTCGGCAGTGGCCCGCGGATTGGCTGACGCCGCGCGCGGCGACCGCTGGGGCGCGGCGCGAGCCGGGGTGGTCCTGACAGGCGTCTGCAGTGCGGCGGCGGGCTACGCACGAGGAAGATTCGAGTCGATCGCAGGGCCGCGGTTCGCACGGCAGCGGCGATACACCTACCGGCACGCGAAGGTGCGCCCGCGGCATGAGCTATGACGTACCCGGCACCAGGGTTGGGCAGATTTCGTTGCGAGTGGCTTGAGCGGCGACGAGACGAAGGCATCGCGCCGTGCGCGTGCTGATCGCTAGCGACTACTATCCACCCTTCATCGGCGGTGCCCATCGCCAGACGCGACTCCTGGCACACGAGCTCGCCGAGCGCGGTCATGACGTCGCCGTGGCGACGCTCTGGTACGCAGGGGCCGCGGCAGAAGAGCTCGACGACGGAATTACGGTGTACCGTCTTCGTCAGGTCCGGTCGGTGATCGCCGCACTGGCAAGGCGAGGCCAGCTGCACCATCCCGCGTTTCCCGATCCCGTCACGACATGGCAGTTTCGCCGGCTCATCAAGGCGAGGCGACCCGACGTCATCCACGCATACGGTGGCATTGCCTTTTCCGCGGCAGCGGCCAACGCCGGGCAACGCGCCTCGCTCGTCATCGCCGCTCGCGACTACGGGTTCAACTGTCCCACGAGAACGCTGGTCTACCGCGGCAACGTCTGCCCGGGGCCGGCGTTGACTCGATGTCCCGCATGCTCGATCCGCCACTTCGGTGTCGCGAAGGGACTGGTCGCCGCAGGTGGACTTGAAATCTCACGCCCGCTGCTTGCCAGCCGTATCCACGGCCTCCACAGCGTCTCGCGCTACGTCGAGGAGACGATGCACCGCGACGTTCTGAGGGGCCGGCCCGTACGCTGCGCGATCGTTCCCAGCTTTCGCGAGGACGCTCCCACGGTTGCGGCGTCCGCCGAGTCGCAGATCTTGCGGAGACTCGATGCCATCGCGGAGCCCTTCATACTCTTTGTCGGTGCCCTGCGCCGCGAGAAGGGCATCGATGACCTGGTAGCGGCGCACGCGTCACTGGAGAAGCGGATCCCACTCGTGCTCATAGGGACCCGCGAATCCGACACCCCCGCACACCTGCCGGCAGGTGTGACCGTCCTGGAGAATGCCTCGCATCCCGAGATTCTCAGCGCCTGGGACCGTGCAGCCTTCGGGGTATTCCCATCTCGGCTGCCCGAGCCTCTCGGAAGCGTCGTATACGAGGCGATGAGTCGCGGAAAGGCCGTCATCGGGACACGCCCGGGCGGGCACGAGGACATGATCACCGACGGCGAGGATGGTCTCCTCATCCCCGCCGGCGACTCAGAAGCGCTGCGAGCCGCAATCACACGGCTCGTCGAGGATGAAAGTTTGCGACGTCGCCTCGGAGAGGCAGCGCGCGCTCGCGCCGACGAGTTCGTCGCCAGCGTCTCGGTCCCGCGGCTCGAGGCGTTCCTCGAGGAGGTCGTCGCGGGCCGCCGATTACGTCGTGTGAAGGAGGATGGCCAGGCGCGAGACCGTCAATGACTTAGGCACGCACCCCAAGCAAGTCCGCCAGACTCGGCACGATGAAACCTGCCACTCCATCTGCGGCAGCGTTGCCCTGCCAGCCCTCCCCGATGCGGCTGGAGCGCCTGCCCTTGGACGTGAAGCCCGTGGACACGCGCGCCGCTACGCCGACCGTGCAGGCTACGCCATCGCCATGCGGACGCGGCCGCGCTGAGACCAATGTTGGGGCTGTCGAGTGCCTGGCTTGATCTCCCGCCTAGGATCGAGTTAAATCGCAGGTACCTCCGAATGCCCCCTCTGATTTACGGAGAAACTAATGCGTATTGGCGCACGTGCCGGTCGCGGACTGCTGCAATCTCGAGAGGAATGGGACGAGCGCAACCAGGCCCTGGCACGCTCAATGCTTGAGCTCACCGCACGCTTCGCACCAGTGCAAAGCGGAAAGGCCTTGGACGTCGGATGCCAGACGGGAGTTCTCACGGACGCGATGGCGGAAGGAACCGACTATGATTGGGTGGGAGTAGATCCGGCTATTGACAATGAAACCGCATCACGCGGAGGCCGTGACTTGCGGCAGGGGAGCGCAAATCACCTCCACTTCGCAGATCGGTCAATTGACGTGATTTTGTTGGCCAACGTTTTCGAGCACATCGATCCGCTGGAGCGGGACGCAAGTCTCAAGGAACTCGCGAGAGTTCTCGTCCCAGGTGGCGTTGTCATCGGGCAGATACCGAATCCATATTTTCCAATCGAATCGCATAGCCGTCTACCATTCATGGGTTGGCTTCCATACCGTCTGCAAAAACACTATTGGCGTCTCGCACCCACCCCATGGGATCACGATTTCTACGTAGTTACCATGCGTCACGTTCGACAGAGTGCGGATACCGCAAAGTTAGACGTGCTACACGTGAATAACTATACGTACCCGCCGTCAGTTGTGCCGCGCGTAGTCCGTTGGGCGGCGCGAGTGCTCGAAAGGCCTATGCGGCATTTCCCTTGGGCGTGGCAATTCGTGCTTCGGCGACCGGCCGACTGAATATTTGACGCTCGATCGACCGGCAAAGGCGGCATTCCAAGACCACACGACGGTCTTTGATTTGGCAGCGGCTGCTGAGCCGTCGTCCGCGACGCGAAGGTGGATCTGCCGACCTTCGGCCTGCCCACCATCGACATCGGGCCAATCTGCGGCATGAAGCCGTGCACGCTCTTGGCTTTCGGCGTGCCCCACCGACCTGCCTGAGTTCCTCGTCAAGCTGCTTGTCCACCGAAGCAGCTCCGATTTCCGACCCCGAGGACGCGCCGAGGCCGACGAGATGCCGCGGCCGCCGGCATCAGCAGCCGACGGCCGTCTAACACGTACTTGCCCGCACTTCAACCCTCGGCCGAGGGATTGCAGTCGGTGCCGGCGAACCGATCTCACAGCAGTGAGCGAATCCAAGCATCCTGGGCCTGCCTGTTCGAAGCGCGCAGTCGCCGCACGCGACCGCTTCAGCCCCATGCGCACGCTCGCAATCGGACTCGGCGCGATCTGCGCCGGGCTGCTTGGATCCGTTTCGACCGCATTCCCGCAGACGAGCGGACTCGAGCCCGGCGCTACTCCGGCATTTCTCGCGGGTTCCGTCGAGGCCGCGCCGGCTATCCGTGACGCACGCGGAGGGCGAGCGGCAAAGCTGGCTCGGGAGGGTGCTCGCCGCGCCGGTCTCCAGACCGCCGCGACGTCGGCTCGGCGCTCGTCATCGCCGATCTATTGGGGTGCGTGGATTGCTGGTTCGGTGTCGGGGCATGGCGATGCTCCGTGGGATATGCGGTCGGTGTCTGCGTTTGAGCGGGAGGCGGGGAAAGGCGTTTCGATCATTCATTTTGGTCAGCCGTGGTACACGAGCGGCGTGCCGCAGCCGTTTTATCGTCAGCCGCTTGATGCGGTGCGTGAGCATGGTGCGATTCCGCTCGTGGATTGGGGCTCCTGGGACAATCATGGCGCGAAGTATCAACCGGCGTTCTCGCTGGGGCGCATCATCGATGGGTCATTCGACTGGTATATCCGGCGCTGGGCGACCGGTGCGCGTGATTGGGGACACCCGCTCTTCCTGCGTTTCGATCACGAGATGAATGGCGACTGGTTCACGTGGTCGGAAGGCGTGGATGGAAATACGGCGGGGCAGTTCGTGGCGGCCTGGCGGCATGTGCACAGGGTGTTCGAGTCGGTCGGTGCTTCGAATGTGACGTGGGTGTGGTCGCCGATCATCGCGCATTCCGAGCACACGCCGCTGGCGGAGATGTACCCTGGTG
>JALYLC010000093.1 GCA_030774435.1 Actinomycetota bacterium | reverse complement strand
GAGCTGCGCTGCCGCGTCGTCGGCGAGGGCGGCAACCTGGGCCTCACCCAGCGCGGACGCATCGAGTATGCGCTCGGCGGCGGCCGGGTCAACACCGACGCGATCGACAACGCCAGCGGCGTGAACTGCTCCGACCACGAGGTCAACATCAAGATCCTGCTCGACGCGATCGTCGCCGACGGCGGTCTGACGTCCAAGCAGCGCAACGAGCTGCTGGCGGGCATGACCGACGATGTGGCGGAGCTGGTCCTCGGCGGCAGCTACCGGCAGACCCAGGCGCTCTCGCTCGCGCGCGCGCAGGCGCCCGGGATGCTCGACCAGCACGACCGCCTCATCCGCAGCCTGGAGCAGGCGGGCAAGCTGGACCGTGCGCTCGAGGCGCTGCCCGACGCGGAGGCGGTCGCCGAGCGGCGGGCTGCAGGCCTCGGCTTCGTCCAGCCGGAGCTCGCCGTGGTGCTCGCCTACAGCAAGATCGTCCTCTACGAAGCGCTGCTGGACTCCGACATGCCGGAGGACCACTACCTGTCACGGGACCTCGCGCGCTACTTCCCCTCCCCCCTGCCCGAGCGCTTCACGGAGCAGATGGACCGGCACCGCCTGCGCCGCGAGATCATCGCCACGCGCGTCACCAACAGCATGGTTGACCGTGCCGGATCGACGTTCGCCTTCCGCATGGAGCACGACACCGGCGCGCCCGCCGCGGACATCGCCCGCGCCTACGCCGTCGCGCGCGAGGTGTTCGACATGCGCGCATTCTGGGCGGAAGTCGAGGCGCTGGACGACCGCATCGCCGCGGAGACCCAGGTGGACATGCTGCTCGAGGCCCGCCGTCTCGTCGAGCGCGCGACGCGCTGGCTGCTGCGCAACCGCCGCCGCCCGATCGACATCGAGGCCACGGTCGAGCACTTCGCCGGCGGCGCGAGAGCGCTCGCGGAGGCGCTGCCGGCGATCCTCGTCGACGCCGACCGCGCGGCCTGGGACGCGCGCGTCGCCGAGCTGGTGCAGGCAGACGTGCCAGAGGCGCTGGCCGCGCGCGTCGCGAGCCTCGGCGCGCTGTTCCCGGCGCTCGACATGGTCGAGGTCGCCGAGGCGGCGAGCCGCCCGGTCGAGGACGTGGCCGCGATGCACTTCGGGCTCGGCGCGCGACTGCACCTGCACTGGCTGCGCGACCGGATCGCCGAGCTGCCACGCGAGGACCGCTGGCAGGAGATGGCGCGCGCCGCCCTGCGGGACGACTTCTTCACCCTGCACGGAGAGCTCACCGCGGACGTCGTCCAGGAGACGCCCGCGGACGGAGACGCCACAGCGCGACTCGACGCCTGGATCGCCGGCAACGGCCCGGCGCTCCAGCGCTGCCTCGGCGTCCTGGCCGACATCAGGACCTCCGGCACCTACGACCTGACCACGCTGCCGGTCGCCCTCCGCGAGCTTCGCAACCTGATCCAGTCGACGGCGCCCGTGGATGGCTCCGCGCCGATCGAATCGGAGGGCGACGCGACCGCCCCGCACAACGGTCACCAGGCGATCGAGGACATGGCGGCTCGGTGACCCGCGCGAGCGGCAGTGCGCAGGACGTTGGACGAGCGTACGCTGTGAGGTGATCCCGCTCGAAGGAGGTGAGTCCCCCCATGTGCTCCGAGTACGAGCCGGATCGGCACGTTCGCGACGAGCAGGAGCAGGCGCAGGAAGAGATCCGGCGCCTGTTCGAGCGCTACCGCGCCGCGAGTCGCCGGGACGCGTCGACCCAGGACGAGGCCGGCGTCCAGGCGCCCGACACGGTCGAGGAGCCCGCGCTGGCATCGCACTGAGCCTGCACGAGCACGGGCGGCCGGCGCTGCAGGCGGCCGGCCGCCACGTGCCGGAGCCCAATGCGAGGTTGACCCGTAACGATGAGCGCGGCGGCAGCTCGGCTCAGGGCTGTAGCCGGAAGGGTGGGTAGCGGTCGGTGACCAGGATGAAGGCGTAGCCGACCACACGGTTGTGCCAGCGGATCACGCCCTCGACATAGTCGAACAGGCCACGCGGGTAGCGGCCCGTGAACAGGATCGCGAACCATGCCGCGATCACGGCGAAGAAGACGCCGATATAGAGGAAGAACAGCACCACGTAGTGCGGGATCGCGAGGAGCCACTTCACGATCGGCAGCCAGCGGTTGAGGTCGCGCTGCGCGTCGGGGTAGCCGAAGTCGAGGCGCACCGACTGCTGCTCGTCGGTCGAGGGGTAGCGGTCGTTCATCAACGCCAGGTAGATCCCGACGCGGTTGGTGAAGCGCAGCAGCTCGCGGTTCCAGTCAAACCACCAGCGCGGGTACTTCTGCCGGAACACGATCATCAGCAGCGGCGCCAGGAACAGCAGCCCCGTGCCGCCCAGGGCGATCGTGGTGCCGGTGCCGCCGGAGCCGCCGTCGAAGCCGCCACCGCCGGAGTAGCCGCCGATGCTCGCCAGCACAATCGCGATCGGAATGACCGTGAAGATACGGAAGGCCGTTGTGAGACGGTCGAGCTCGCGGTCCGGGTAGTCGACCGCGAACCGGACGGGATAGTCGTCGTTCACGTGCCGCCTCCTTTCGCTGGTTCTGGCCTCGGTCGCGCTCTGGGCAGCCCTGGCGACCAGGGACGATCTGCTTGCGCGGCCGCTGGATCTTGGCCCGGCCGGGGGCCTTACGGCTCGTCTATGGGGGTGGTTGCCGGTCTGAGCCGGCGCGTCGCTCGGCGTCCTCGCGCGTGAGGTCGAGCACGCCGGCCACGAGCACATGCGCGCCCGAGCCGACCCCGAGCGTCGAGTAGCGACGAAACCAGCGGCGGGCATGCTCATCGGTCGCGGCGGTTCGCATCTCCCCGGAAAGCAGGCTCCCGCCGGCCTCGAGCGGTCGCACCGACAGCGAGTACACCGTCTTCGCGTATCCGGCTTCCGCGAAGTCGCGGAACTGCTCCGCCGCGACCGCGGCATAGGGGATCACCGGCCGCCAGAACTTACCGACCAGCCCGAGCGCGAGCTCGTCCCCCGGGGCGCTCGCCGAGCAGCACCCAGCCGCCCTGCTCAGCAGGCATCTCGGCGGTATCGCGCAGACCCAGCCGTTCGGGCGCCGCCGGCGGCCGCTCGCCGTGCAGCAGGTGGCTCGCGAGCTCGGGAAGCATCCGCAGTGCCCCGAGCACACCCACCAGCGGCTTCCGCCGGCCCACGTCGATCAAATCGACATCCATCAACGCCTCCCACACCGTCAGCGGATCCGCGTCGACCATCGTCGCGACCGCATCGGAAACGTCGTACACCGGCAGGAAGTCGTCGACCAGCATCGCGCCAAGTATGACGGCAGAGGCCCAGGCTCGGACGACGCCCACGTGCTCGTGGTCGGGCTCCTCGAGGCAGCCCCGAGACGACGCCAGCCGATGGTCATTTCTTTCGCCCGGCAGGCGTCGCCTGCGGCAGCGCGCTCTGGCGAATCGGCGTCGGGGCCGGTTGGCCGCGACGCGCCGCCCACCAGCCGCGCACCCGGTCGATGACCGGCGGCCAGTCGATCAGCACGATGGCGATCAGCACCGCCAGGCCGATGAGCTGCGTGGCGATCGCCTGCGGTGAGAACAGGCCCTTGTCGAACAGATGGCTGAGGCTGTCGTGCGCGGCCGTGGCGGCGCCGACGTAGATCGAATAGCTCACGAGCCGCCCCAAGAAGAACGCCGCCAGCAGCGGGCGCAGCCGCACGCGCGCGAGCCCGGCCGCCTCGAACATCTGGGCCGACGGCAGCGGTGCGGTCACAAACAGCGCGAAGCTCGCGAGCAGTCCGGCGCGATGCTCGCCGAGAGCGTGCCCGAGCACCCACAGGCTCACTTGGCGCTTGCGCGGAAGCTTCGTCCCAAACGCGCGGAAGGCGAGGGCGAGCAGCAGACGACCGACTGACGCGGCGAGGGCACCTCCGACGATCAGTGCCGAAGCGGGAATCTCCGGGTAGCGAAACCTGAAGAACACGAGCACCGCCCACGTCGGAGGCCCGAACGCGGGCATGAGGTTGATCGCGAAGACCACCGCGACCGTGAGAAGCAAGTGCGCGAGCACAAGCCAAACCTACGCGCCGGGCAGTCCGAGGCTCCCGGCAGGACCGACCGGCACTCGGCGCTGCTGCAGCCGGGTCCCCAACCGTGACCCCCGTCGGACCGACGGCCAGGACCGGGGCCCCAGCGCGGCGCGGTCGGGCCAATCAGCTCGGCTCAGCGCGCGTGGCCGTCCAGCCCCCGGCCGAAGCCGCCCAGGCAGAGCGCGCGGAACCCTCGAACACGGCGATGCCAACGAGCCCGCGGGCGACGAGCAACAAGTCCCGGGTGAGCGCTCATCTGGTCAGCCGCTCATCGACCATCTGAGCGCTCCTGCGACATCGCGGCGGTCCGTGCCGCCTCCTCGTCTTGCCGGCGCGCGACTACGAGCCCGGCCTGCCAGCCGGGCGCGCGTCCTCCTGCCGGAGGCTGAATCGACTCAGTGCCGATCCCGCTGCGCGCGATCACCCAGGCGATCACCGAGTTGGAGTTCCACATGTCACCGGTCGCCAGCTCGTCGCGACCCCACACGGGAGTCGGGACCTGCCCGATCAGGTCGAGCACGCGCCGCGCCCGCTCTTCGTCGTCGGTCACTCGCCGCGGGCTGTCTACGGCCTCGGCGACGTCCGGGATGTGTCCGTTGCGCCAGAGGCGGATCTCGTAGCGGAAGATCCGAAATCGGCCTGCCCAGCGACTGCCGACTGGGCCTTCGGCGACGACGCCGCGCTGCTTGCCGCTCCAGTCGTGGACCGGCGCCTGCTCGATGACGAACGTCCCCTCAGCGACTTCGACTTGGAGCGCCGAGTGATAGAGGTCACACGCCGGACGCCGCCGCAGCCGGGCCGCCAGCGCCTCGTAGATGCGACCGTTGAGCCTGACGAAGTGCCCACCGGCGCCGAGCGGCAACCAGTACAGGTCGACCGCGGCGCCCGCTCGACCTGTCGCGTCGCTAGGCGACAAGTCTCGGCCGCTCGTTGCCACCGACGTGGCTGGCGATCCGCCAGATGATGAGCCAGACGAATGTCACGCGTGCTTCTCCCGTCTCGACGTGTGAGCGACGGGGAGAATCATCGCCGCTAGGCGACGCTCAGGACGGCCAGCGCCGTCACCGAGGCGGCGATCAGGGCGAGCGTGACCGCGGTCGTGAGCTTTCCGGCGAGCCCGAGCGCGTGGTCTCCCATCACCGCCGGGTCCCGGGCGAGGCGGCGCATGAAGGGCAGGATCACGAGCAGCAGGACGGCGTTGAGCGCCTGGGAGAGAACGAGGATCGAGATCAGCGGCGCGCCGGGGATCAGCACGATCGCCGCGGCCAGCAGCACCATCCCCCGTAGGAGACGTAGAAGAGGCGCGCTTTGGCGAAGCTGTCGTTGATGTCCCCCGGTCGTCGGAACGCCTCGGCGACCGAGTAGGCGGTCGACAGGGGCACGATGCACGCCGCAAGCAGCGCTGCGCCGAGGAAGCCCAGGCCGAACAGCGTCGCCGCGAGGTGCCCGGCGAGCGGCCTCAGCGCCCCGGCGGCGTCGCTGGCGTCGTTGATCGTGATCGCGTTGACGTGCAGGGTCGCGGCGCAGGCGACGACGATGAACAGGCCGATGACCCCGGTCAGCACGGCGCCGACAATGACGTCGATCCGCTCGTAGCGGAAGTCCTCGACGGTCAGCTGCTTGTCGACGGCTAGGACTGGATGAACGCAAGGCCCCACGGGGCGAGCGTCGTGCCGAGGGTCGCGACGGCGACGAGCACCGCGTCGCGGGTCAGCGGCATCCCGGGCACGACCAGGCCCCGCGCGGTGGCGCCCCAGTCGGCGTGGGCGAGGAAGCCGGAGACGATGTAGGCGATGAAGACGCTTGAGAGCGCGAGCAGGACGTACTCGACGCGGTGAAAGGATCCCTGCAGGACGAGCAGGGAGACGCCGATCGCGGCCAACGGGACGCTCACGTAGCGGCTGACGCCGGCGAGCAGGTCGAGTGCGGCCGCGGCGCCGGCGAACTCGGCGCACAGCGTGCCGAGATTCGCAACGACCAATGCGCTGAGCGCAAGGGTGGCACCACGGGGGCCATAGTGGTCGCGAACCAGGGCGAGAAGGCCCTTCTTGGTCACCACGCCCATGCGGGCGCCCAGCTCGTGGAAGACGATCAGCGCGATCGTCGACACCGCGAGCACCCACAGCAGGCGGTAGCCGAACTTGGCGCCCAGGATCGAGTACGTCGTGATCCCGGCCGGGTCGTCGTCGGAGAGACCGGCCAGGACGCCCGGCCCGACCACCGCGAACAGCGCCGCCACGCCGCCGGCCCACAGCACCGCCGGCGGAGGCGGACCAGATGCCGGTGAAGATGACGGCCCGGCGGACCGGGCCCCGGTCGAGACTGGCTTTGCAAGCGCCCGACCATACGGGCCGCCGCGGCAGCCGACCGTCATGCGATCTCGCCGGCTGGCGAACCTGCGCTAGGCGACGGCGCCGACGAGCGCGCCGATGCCCGAGGTGATCGCCATCGCAAGGGCGCCCCAGGCGACGACCTGAGCGCTGCGCGACGGCGCGGCGCCCCGCCGAGCCGCGCACCGAGGTCACCGAGCAGC
>JALYLC010000092.1 GCA_030774435.1 Actinomycetota bacterium | reverse complement strand
GCGCTACGCCGAGGCCGTGCACATGGTCTTCGTGCACCACACCGACACGCCGAACGGCTATGCACCCGGCGACGTGCCGGCGATCATCCGGTCGATCTACACCTACCACGTGCGCTCGAACGGCTGGAACGACATTGGCTACAACTTCCTCGTCGACGCCTACGGGCGCGTCTTCGAGGGCCGGGCCGGCGGCGTCGACCGGCCGGTGATCGGAGCGCAGGTGCAGGGCTTCAATATCGGCAGCGTCGGCATCGCGGTGATCGGGAACGGCTCGCTCGCTCCGCTCACGACCGCCGCGCGCGATGCCCTGACGAACCTGATCGCCTGGCGACTCGACGTCGCGCATGTCGACCCGCTCGGGCACGCGACGATGATCTCGGGCGGGAGCGACCGCTTCGCGGCCGGCAAGAGCGTCTCGCTGCGCGTCGTCAGCGGCCACCGTGACGCCAACTCGACCGATTGTCCCGGCAGTCTCATCTACCCGGCCCTGGACGGGATCGCGGCCGCCGCCCAGGCCACCGGAACTCCCAAGATCGTGGACGCGACGGCGACGCCGCCCGGCCTCGGCACGAACGACACCGGCGCACTCGTGCCGATCGCGTTCCGTGCGCGGGTGCTCGGAGGCGCCGGCTGGACCGTCACCGTGCTCGATGCGCACGGTGCGCCCGTCGCCAGTGCCAGCGGCAGCGGCGGAGATGTCGCGTGGGACTGGAACGGCCAGCGCTCGGATGGGACGCTGGTGGCCCCGGGAACCCCGCTTGCCTACAGCATCGAGGCCGTCGATGCGGCCGGCGCGAGTGCACGCCCCGTGCTCGCTTCGCTCGGCGTCCTGCCCGCGGTCGCAACGGCGCCGCCGCTCTCGCTCACGCCCGCGGTGATCTCACCGGACGGCGACGGTGCCGACGACAATCTGGACATCGCCTACAGCCTCACGGCGCCGTCGACGGTCAGGCTGGACGTCCTGGCCGCCGATGGATCGACGGTCGACACGCTGGTGCCCGACGCGAAGGTGGCAGCCGGGGGCCAGAGCGCCCGCTGGGGTGGGGAGAGCCTCGCCGGGATCGTCGCCGATGGCACCTACACCGTCCGCCTGACCGTCACCGACTCGCTGGGGCAGATTGCCCAGCGCAGCGGCACGGTGACGGTGGTGCGGGCCATCAGGAAGCTGCGGCTGAGCAGGCTGGCCGCGCGCGGCGACGTGCCGGTGATCGTCTCGTGGCAGCAGTCGGCGCAGGCGGCGGTCGGCGGCACGCTCACCTCAGCCCGCCTCGCGACGCCGCTGCCGTTCCTGACGGCAGACGTGCCGCCGGGTCCCGGGACGTTCACGCTCGACCCCGCGCGCCTGGCGGCACTGCCGGATGGCGGCTACACGGTGGTGCTGCGAGCAACGACGGCGGTCGGCGAGCAGGTGTTGCGTGCATCGTTCAAGCTCGATCGCCATCCGCCGCTGGCCCGCCTCGTACGCTTGCGCCTGAACGGTCGCAACGCGTTCCTCGCGGTGCGCCTGTCCGAGGCGGGCACCGTGCGCGTCGTCGCGGGCGCGCGGGTCGTGGTCCCGCGGCGCCCGCGCGCTGCAGGCCTCAACGGCTTCCGCTTCCGTTTGCCTCCGGGCGTTCCGCCGCGCCTGCGCCTCCAGCTGGTCGACCGGGCCGGCAACGCCGGGCGCGCCGGGCCCTTCGTCAGCCGCCGGAGAACGAGTTGATCGTCTCGTCCGGGACGATCTCGAGGATCGGCGCGAGGCGCGCGAGCTCCGCCCGGTTGGCGAGCTCCTCGAGTCCCGGGCGATCGCTGGCGCCGTTGACGATCAGTCCCCGCACCGGCAGGTGCCGGCGGCGCGCAGCCTCGAGCGTGAGGGCGGCGTGATTGATCGTGCCCCGCCCCGGGCGGCAGACGATCACGAGGGGAAGGCCGAGCGCGCTCGCGAGATCGGCGGTCGTGCGGTTCCAGCCGATCGGTGCCAGGAGGCCGGACGGGCCCTCGACGAGCACGCCGTCGCTGCGGCCCCGGAGTGCGAGATAGACCTCGTAGACGTGCTCGGGATCGACGGCGGCGATCGCCGCCCCGCCCCGTGACGCCAGCAGGTGCGCGCGCGGAACGCTGTGCGCGGTGGCGCCCACCGTGCCGGGCACGCGGCCGATGAGCCAGCGGGTCGTGTCGTCGTCATCGACCTGGACCGCCGTGAGCATCGCGGGAGTGAGGCCCGCAGCGCGGGCGCGCGCGGCCAGCATCGCACAGATGTACGTCTTGCCGACTCCGTCGTCGGTGCCCGTGACGAACACGTCCAGCAGCGTCTCGCCCACACCCGTAGCGTGTCACGTCGGACGCGCTCAGGTGAGGCGCGCGACCTCGCCGCTGGCATAGGCGCGCACCCCATCGGCGGCGCGCACGAGCAGGCAGCCGTCGTCGGCGATGCCGGCAGCCGTGCCGAGGACGACGTCGCCGTTCGCGAGGCGCAACTCCACTGTCTGGCCCTCGAGCGCGT
Source organism: Actinomycetota bacterium (assembly GCA_030774435.1). Lineage (GTDB taxonomy): Bacteria > Actinomycetota > Thermoleophilia > Gaiellales > JALYLC01 > JALYLC01. The sequence continues at coordinate 1,455 of JALYLC010000092.1, read as the reverse complement.
CGAGCTCGCGCGCGCGCTCGGCGATCGCCGGCGGCCCTCCGGCCTCGAATGCGGCAGCAATCGGCCGCAGACCGTCGAGCAGCGCGGTCAGCGCCTCTCGCGCGCCCGGCGCCGCACCGGTCTCGAGCAGCAGGGAGGTGGGCGTGAGGCGGTCACTCGCCGGCAGGTCGGAGCCCCTCGCAGCGAGGTTCATGCCGATGCCGAGCAGCACGCTGCCACCGGGTCCCAGCTCGGCAAGCACGCCCGCGAGCTTGCGCCCGCCGCAGACGACGTCGTTGGGCCAGCTGAGCCCGGCCGCTGCGCCGAAGGCACGGGCGCACTCGACGGCGGCGGCGCCGCCCGCGAGGCTGAGCACGGGCAACTCGTGCTGTGGCCGTTGCGGCCGCAGCAAGATCGAGACGAGCAGCGCCGTGCCGGTGGGCGCCTCCCAGGCTCGGCCTCGCCGCCCCCGGCCGGCGCGCTGGACATCTGCGCGCACCGCCGTGAAGGCCGGCGCACCCGCGACCGCGAGCGCTCGCAACTCGTCCTGCGTCGAGTCGCAGCTCTCCAGTTCGTGGACCCGGATTGGCTCCTGGGGCATCTGGCTACGATAGGCGCCGTGACCGTGTTCACCACGCCATTCGGGCGCGAGCAGATCGAGATGATCATCCCGCACCGCGACCCCTTCCTGCTCATCGACGAGGTCGTCGAGCTCGAGCCGGGCGCCCGCGTGCGCGCCCGCTCCGAGGTGCGCGGTGACGAGTGGTTCCTGCGCGGGCACTTTCCCGGCGACCCGATCATGCCCGGCGTGCTCATGGTCGAGGCGCTCGCGCAGGCCGGCGCAGTGGGCGTACTCTCGCACCCGGATTTCCTCGGCCGGGTGCCGCTGTTCGCGGGCATCGACGGCGTGCGCTTTCGCCGCGTCGTGCGGCCCGGCGACGTGCTCGATTTCGAGCTCACGGTCGACCGCCTGCGCAGGACGTTCGGGCGGGGCAGCGGGACGGTGCATTGCAACGGCGAGACGGTGCTGGACGCGCAGCTGTCGTTCGGTTTCACGGATGCCTAGCAGCGGTTCGGGCCATTTCGGGTTGCGGTGTAGTCTGTCCCGCGGTCGCTGCGAGGAGGTCGCGTGACGGAGGGAAGGGTGGCGTTCTGCTTCCCGGGGCAGGGTTCCCAGGAAGTGGGTATGGGGCGTGCAATGAGCGAGGCCTTCCCGGCCGCGCGGGCCGTCTACGACCACGCAGCGGAGGCGGCCGGGTTCGATGTCGCCGCGCTGTGCTTCGATGGCCCGATCGAGCGCCTGAGCGAGACCGACGTCACCCAGCCGGCGCTCGTGACCACCGAGCTCGCCTGTCTGGCGGGCCTCACGACGGCGGGCCTGCAGCCGGACTACGTCGTCGGGCACTCCGTGGGCGAGTACGCCGCCCTGGCGGCGGCCGGCTCGATCGACGACCGCACCGCCGCCTACCTCACGCG
>JALYLC010000091.1 GCA_030774435.1 Actinomycetota bacterium | reverse complement strand
GCGGCGCCTGCGCCGAGACGTGCCCGACGGGCGCGCTGATGATGCGCGAGCGCGATCTGCAGACGTACGAGCTGGACGTCGTGCGCTGCATCTACTGCGGCGACTGCGTCGAGGTGTGCCCGCATGGTGCGCTCGGCGAGACCCCGAACTTCGAGCTCGCGACGTACAAGCGCTTCGGCGTTACGGTCCTCGCGAAAGAAGAGCTCGCAGTGGCAAAGACCTGGAGGCCATCGGAGCAGGTGCCGACGAACGGCGACGGCAAGGACGGCGTACGGCCGCCCGAGGTCCGGCCGCCCGCTCCGCCGCGCTGGGGCGCATAGCCGCGCAACCGCGATAACACTCGCGGTGCCACCTGGCTGACTGTCGAGCAGACGACCCCCTGTTATCTAAACGCGCGGCGGAGGGGGAAAGCGGCTTTCCCGATATGTCTTCGCTCGAAAGGTCAGTCCATGCGCCGTACACGATTCAGCCTCGTCGCGACTGTTGCACTGGTCCTCGCGCTCCTCATCCCGGCTTCGGCGTCGGCGGCACCGATGGGTCCGAAGAGCGATCTCGTCGCGGGTGGCGGTAAGTCATTTAGCGACATCCTCAGCATCAACGCGCACATCAACCCGAACGGCAAGATCACGGGGCACATCAACGCGCACAACGTTCCCGACTACGCCTTCCCGTTCGTCGTCGAGGGCAACGTGCTCTGCTTGACCATCGTGGGCAACCGCGCTGCGATCGGCGGCGAGCTCACCACGCTCGAGGCTGCGGGTTGGGACCCGAACCTGTATCACGGCTGGTACTTCTTCGTCGAGGACAACGGCAATCAGCAGGGCGTGCCGGACAAGATCAGTTATCAGTACCCGACGCTGAACCCGGTCACGACCTGCCCAAACCCTCTTCCTGGAACTGCGTTCTTCGAACTGCTTGAGGGCAACATCGTCGTCAGCAAGGGGAACTGATCCTCGCGTCCCCGTGCGGGAGGAGGTCGGTCTTCGGCCTCCTGCCGCCCCGCTCGTGAACGGACGAACGGTTGCTTGACCGGTCGCCGTGTGGTACTCGACAGCTCGGCGGAGGTCTTCCGCGCTCGCGGAGCCGCGGCGGATGGGTGGGGCGTTGTCCAGCAGCGCGCCGGTGAGGAGGTGGCGTGCTGAGCGGCATGTCGTTGTCACCCTGGTCGAGCTTGCGCGCGCGGTTGGATATGCCTCGCCAGAGAAGAGGACATCACATGCGCTACCGCTTCATGGGTTCGTCACGGCCCTCGCGCTCGTTGCCGCGATGCTCGTCCCAGCTTCCGCCTCGGCCGCGCCGCTCGGACCAAAGAGCGACGCCGTCGTCGGCGGCGGTAAGACGTTCAGCGACATCTTCAGCATCAATGCCATCGTCAACCCGAACGGCAAGATCATGGGGCACATCAACGCGAAGAACGTGCTCGACTTCGTGCAGTTCTCGGTCGTAGGCACGGTCAACTGCCTCAACATCATCGGGAACCGCGCTTCGATCGGCGGCGAGCTCTCGCACTTCGATCAGGAAGGCTGGGTGAACCCCGAGCAGTACCACGGCTGGCTCTTCTTCGTCGAAGACAACGGCAACCAGCAGGGCGTTCCGGACAAGATCAGCTATCAGTACGTCTACGTGAACCCCGTAACGACGTGCCCGAATCCGACCGCGAACTCGGCGTTCTTTGAGCTCCTCGAAGGCAACATCAACGTCACCAAGTCGAACTGAGTCGTATCGCGCGCGGGCGGAGGTCGTGAGCGGGCCTCCGCCCGCGCCGAGTCGAACGATGCGGGATAGCCTGTCCGGATAGTGCCGACGACGACCCTGGGTGAGCGGCTCATCGCACGCATCCGCGCCCGAGGCCCGATCACCTTCGCCGAATACATGGAGACCGCGCTCTTCGATCCACAGGACGGCTACTACACCTCGCGTGTTGCGCTGGGATTCGATGGCGACTACCTCACTGCATCTGATCTCGGGCCGCACTTCGCGCGTGCGCTCGCACGTGCGTTCGTCGATCTGTGGACGCAGATCGGCAAGCCCGCCGTCTGGGATCTGGTCGAGGCCGGCGCGGGCCGCGGCGTTTTCTTGCGTGACGTGCTCACCGCCCTCGAGCGCGAGCGCGCCGATGCGGCGAAGGGCGCGCGCCCGACGATCGTCGAGGTCTCGCCACGGCTGCGCGCCCAGCAGTCGACGGCGCTCGCCGGTCGCGACCTGCGCTGGGCATCCGACGCGCGTGCGCTCGCGCCGGTGCAGGGCGTCATCTTCGCGAACGAGGTGCTCGATGCCTTTCCTGTGCACGTCCTCGTGCGGACCGCGGAAGGCGTGCGCGAGGTCTTCGTCCAGGAGAACGGCGGCGTCCTCACCGAGACGCTCCGTCCCCCGAGCCTTCCCGATCTGGGCTGGCGCGTTCCCGAGCGGCTGCCGGCCGGCGGACGGTGGGAGGTCAGCCCGGCCGCGGAGGGCTGGGTGGCGAGCCTCGGCCCCGCGCTCACCAGTGGGTACGTCGTATTCGTCGATTACGGCGGCGACGAGAACGAGCTGCTCACGCGTCTTGGGGCCGGCACGCTGCGCGGTTTCTCACGGCATCGGCTGATCGCGGATCCCTATGCCGATCCTGGGGCGCGGGATCTCACGGCGAGCGTGAACTTCACCGCGATCCGGCGCGCCGCAGAGGGGGCCGGCTTCGTGTTCGCGGGCCGTTCCACCCAGCGTGACGCGCTGATCGCCCTCGGCATCCGCGAGGCGACCGCGCGCGCGGACACTCCGATCGAGCAACTCCGCGCGCTGGGTCGGCGCTCAGCGATCGACACGCTTCTCGATCCGAACGGCTTCGGCGCATTCGAGTTCGTGTGCTTCGCGAAAGACGCGCCGACCGATGGGCTGCGCATGTTCGGAACGCGGGTGGCAAGCGAGGTCCGGTATCCTTGACGCGACGGGCTCTTAGCTCAGCTGGTTAGAGCGCAGCGTTGACATCGCTGAGGTCGGGCGTTCGAGCCGCCCAGAGCCCACA
>JALYLC010000090.1 GCA_030774435.1 Actinomycetota bacterium | reverse complement strand
CCGAGCTGCACGACCTCGATCCCCTCGGGGAAGGGCGGCAGGAGCGGCGTCCCGAGCACGGCGTGCTTGGCCGGCACGGGGATCGCCTGGTCACGGCCCGGCAGGGCGTCGGACTCGGCGATGACGTCGCGGGACTTCGAAAGGAACCTCAGCATCAATCCTCCAATTCGTGTGCCTTGGGTAGTCTCGCACGCCTCGCTTTCGTTACGTCACTCCGGGCACGAATCGACCCGCGGCGGGCTCGCCCGCGAACGCGCCGTCACGTGCGAGCACTCTCCCGCGCTGCAGGACGACGCGGGGCGGAACGTGCGGGAGGTCGCGGAAGATGCCGTTCTCGACCTTCCAGTAGGGCGGCACCTGCGGCACCGGGACGACGTCGCCCGGGTGCAGCACGACGAGGTCGGCATGCCGGCCGGGAGCGAGCGCTCCCTTGGCGGGCAGGCGAAAGATGCGGGCGGGGTTCTCGGCCGTCGCGCGCGCGAGCTGCTCCCAGCCGAAGCCCTCGACCCGCCCGACCTGCGCGGCCAGCAACGGCAGCAGCAAGCCGTTGCCGGCGGCGCCGTGAACGGCTTCGAGGAACCCGGGCCCGGGCGCCTTGATCGGCGCCGGCCAGGCCGCGTGATCGGCCGCAGCGACCTCCAGCGTGCCGTCCACGAGCCCGGCCCAGAGCGCGGCGCGGTGCTCGGCAGTGCGCAGCGGCGGGCTCATCACGAAATCGCCCGGCCGGTCCCCGAGATACAACGACTCGTCCAGCAGGAGGTGGTGCGGGCAGCACTCGCCGTGCACCGCGAGGCCGTGCATGCGGGCCAGGCCCAGGTGCTCGACGCCGCCCTGCGTGGAGACGTGGACGCAGTAGGTCTCGGCGCCGCTCGCCGCCGCCAGCGCAAGTGCACGGCCAACCGCGTCGGCCTCGGACACGGGCGGTCGCGAGGCGGCGAAGCCGGCATAGCCGGTCGCCCGGGCGGCCAGGGCGGCCTCCAGCCGCGGGCGGATGATCGGCCAGCTCTCGCAGTGCGCCTGCATGATCCCGCCGGCTGCGGCGACGCCCTTCCAGACGGCCAGCAGGTCCTCGTCCGGCATCGGCTCGCCGAGCTGGCTGTAGGCGAGGAAGACCTTGAGCGACGGGACGCCGCGGGCGACCAGCTCGGGGATCTCCCGCAGCGCCTGCGGGTTCGCCTCCAGCATCCAGCAGTGCAGCGCGACGTCCACCGCGCTCGGGCGGATGTCGCTCAACCGGCGCTCGAGCGGCGCAAGCATGCCCTCGCCCTCGACCTGCATCGCGAAGTCGATGATCGTCGTCGTCCCGCCCATCGCCGCCGCGCGCGACGCGTCGTCGTACGTGTCGGCCGAGGTCGCGACGCCGCCGTCCATGAGGCGGTAGTCGAGGCCGACGTGGACGTGCGCGTCGACGGCCCCCGGGAGCACGACGCAGTCGCGGGCATCGATCTCGCCGTCCGCCCTCGCCTCGCCCGGAGCGGTCAGTGCGACGATCAGCTCGTCCTCGATCAGCACGTCCGCCTCGCGAGCTCCGCCCGGCGCGATCACGAGGCCGCGGCGGACAGCGAGCGTGCGGCTCACGCCGCGGCGCCGGGCACGGGCTGGGCGCGCAGGAACGACTCCAGCGCGTCCGCGTGGCCGGTGCTCTCGTGCTCCGGCGGCAACTCGTGGCCGATCGCGGAAAGCGCCGCGCCGAGAGCCGCGCGCTGGCGGACACCCGCCTCGTCGCCGGCCTGCGTCACGAGCACGACGGCGTAGCCGTGGCGCAGGTACTCGTCCAGCTGCTCGGCGACCTGCTCGAGCCAGCCCGCCGCAACCTCCTCCGGGTACCACGTGGCCGGCAGCTGCATGACTCCGAATCCCGCACGCGCGCACACGGCCAGGGCATCGAGCCCGCCGGGCTCGGGGTTGACGAGCGCATCCGCGCAGACCGCGATGCGGAAGCCGCGGGCGTCACCTTCCATCCGGATGCTCCAGGAGGGCGCTCATCTGCTCGCGCTCGGCCGCCTCGTCGTAGGTCGGGAGCTGGTGCTCGATCCCGCTCGCGCGCACGTCTCCCAGCCCGCGCTCGGCGAGCTCGGCGACGAGCTCCTCGCTGAAGATCCCGCGCCCGGGCACGAGCGGATAGTCGTCGTCGCCCTTGTCGGGACGGCCGCCCCAGTCCGCGCTCGAGGACGTGATGCGGACGCCCATCGACGGGCTCCCCTCGACGCCGATCACGACGACGTCCGTGCCGCGCTCGACGTGGACCGCGATGGCACCCGCCACGACCTTCGCCTGCCGCCGGCAGTGGCGTCGGAAGGCCAGCGTGTCGGCCTGGTCCTTGACGAGCCAGAAGCGGTGCATGCCGAGAAACGCGTGCTCCGGGCAGGGCATCTGCTCGATGCGCCAGCCGCGCTCTCGCAACAGGTCGACTAGCGGCGAGTAGATGCCGGGGCAGCGCGCGCCGCCGTCGGTCTTGGAGTTCTGGTTGAGCAGGCAGTGGGCGACGAATGCGACGCCTGGGGAATTGGGCTCGGCCACGACGGCAGTATGTATCGTCAGCGCTGTGGGACGCTACGAGGCACGCGCGACGGTCGACTGGCAGGGCTTCGGCGGCAGTGTCGAGAGCGCATCCGGAATGCTCGCCACCGCGACGGCCGCCCAGGTCGAGCTCGGCGGGCCTGGCGGTGCCACCAACCCCGAGGAGCTGTTCGCCGCAGCACACGCGAACTGCTTCACGTCGACGATCACGAGCATGGCGCGCTCCCGCGGGATCGAGCTCGCGCATGTCGTCACCGAGGCTCGCGTGCGGCTCGAATGGAGCGAGGACGCCGGCGATCACCGCCTGGCGGCAAGCGATCTCGCGGTCCGGCTGACCTCGCCCGCGGCCGAAGGCGATCTCCGGGCACTGGTCGACGACGCGACCGAGCACTGCCCCGTCTGCCAGGCGATCCGTGGCAACGTCGCGATGCATGTGACGGCCGCGTTCGACTAGTACGCCATGAACCCGCCGTCGATGAGTACGTTCGCGCCGGTCATGAAGCGGCACTCGTCCGAGGCCAGGAACACGCCCAGCGCGGCGACATCCTCGGGCTCTCCGAGGCGCGGCCAGGGCGTGCGCGCGTGGGCGTACGAGAGCAGCTCGGGATCCTGACCGCCCTCACGCGGGACGACGATCTTGCCCGGCGCGATCGCGTTGCAGACGATGCCCTGCTCGGCGAAGTCGACGGCGATCTGGCGCGTCAGGTTGACGACGCCGCCCTTCATGGCCGAGTAGGCGACGTTGCCGGGCGCGCCGACCATGCCGTGCTGCGACGAGATGTTGATCACGCGCCCGCGCACCTCGCCGCGAGGCTCCTGCGTGATCATCTGGCGCACCGCGCGCTGGCAGCAGAGGAACAACCCGCGCAGGCCGACGTCGAGGATGATGTCCCAGTCGTCCTCACTCGTCTCGAGCAGGCCCTTGGAGTACTTGCCCGCGACCATCGCGTTGTTGACGATCACGTCGAGGCGCCCCTCGCCCAGCTCGAGGGCGGCCGCCACGAGCCGGTGGATGTCCTCACCGCTGCGGACGTCAGCCTCGACGAAGCGCGCCACGCCGCCAGAGTCGGCGATCAGCTGATCGGTCGTCGTGCCGCCGACGTGCAGCGGATCGCGGCGGACGTCGCCGATGATCACGCGCGCGCCCTCGGCGGCGAACGCCACGCAGAGCGCCCGCCCGATCCCGGAGGCGCCGCCCGTGACGATGATCGAGCGATTCTCGAGTCTCGGCATGTTGCGGACGGTAGAGGGCCGGAGCGCGACCCGCGCCGGCGTTCAGCTGAAGCGGGCTTCCCACGCCAGTGCGTGGGAGAGCACCGCGGCCTCGTCGCGGCCCGTGTGCATCGTGCCGTCGGCAGTCACAGCAGACGGCCAGCCCAGCCAGTTGATCGGGCGCGTGTACGCGGTCATGCGATCGGTCAGCTCGATCGTCGCCGGAACGTCGAACGGCGGCAGCTCGCCCGGGAAGGTGGGCGTGACGAGCACGTCCCACCGGCAGGCAGCCTCGCAGGCTGCGCGCCAGGCGTGCAGGCCGGATACGAGCGAGGCGCGCTCCTCGGGAGTGACGGTGAACCCGACGGCGATCTTCGCATGCAGGTCGTCGTCGTAGGCGTCGCGGTGATCCGCGTAGATCTCGCGGTGCACCTCGGCACACTCGGCCAGGTGCAGGCGCACGAGCTCGGGCGCCGGCGGGAGGCCGGCCGCCTCCACGAACTCCTCCGTCGTCGGCCCCACCTCCGCGGCCACGCACTCGCGGACGCGCAGGGTCGCGGTCTCGACCGCCGGCAACGGCGCGCCACGCAGGACGTCGAAGGCCAGCGCGCAATCGTCGAGCGAGCGCCCCAGCGGCCCGACGTGATCGAAGGACGGCGCAAGCGGCCAGAGGCCGTCGGCCGGAATGCTGCCGAACCCGGGCTTGAAGCCCGCCACGCCGCAGGCCGCGGCCGGGAGGCGGATCGACGCGCCCGTGTCGGTGCCCAGCCCGAGCGCGCACAGGCCGGCCGCGAGCGCGCTCGCATTGCCACCCGAGGATCCGCCCGGGATGCGATCGGGCCGCGCACTGTTGACAACGGCGCCGTAGGCCCGGTTGCGGGACGTCACGCCCCACGCGAACTCGTGCAGATTCGCCTTGCCGAGCATGATCGCGCCGGCGTCGAGCAACCGGCGCACGCTCGTGGCCGAGCGCACGGGGACGTGCTCGCGGAAGATCCCCGAGCCGTAGGTGGTCCGAACACCGGCGGTGTCGAAGATGTCCTTGACGAGCAAGGGCACGCCGGCCAGCGGGCCGAGTGGCGCCGCGCGCGCGCGGGCGAGTGCATCGTCACCCGTGACCGTGACGACCGTATGCAAGTGCTCGTGCTCCGCGATGCGCTGGAGGTGGTGCCGGGTGACCTCCTCGGCCGAGAGCTCGTGCGCGCGCACTGCGGCGGCGATGCGCCGCGCGCTCCAGGTGTGCAGGGCTTCGATCACCCCGCCACTGCGCGCTCGCCCTGCGCGCGCGCCTCCGAGAGCGACTGGCGCGGCGTCAGCGCCTCGGGATCGCAGACCAGCTCCAGGAGTGCGGGGCCCGTCGCGGCCAGCGCACGCTCCAGCGCTGCTTCGAACGCGCCGGTTTCCTCGACGCGCTCGCCATAGGCCCCGAAGCTCCGGGCGAAGGCAGCGAAGTCGGGGTTGACCAGGTCGGTGCCCATGACGCGACCGGGATAGTGCCGTTCCTGGTGCATGCGGATCGTCCCGAGCATGCCGTTGTTGACGACGATCACGAGGACGTCGAGGTCGTTGGCGACCATGGTGGCGAGCTCCTGCGCGCACATCAGGAAGCAGCCGTCGCCGGCGAATGCCACGACGGGGCGCTCCGGATGGACGAGCTTGCCCGCCACTGCCGCCGGCACCCCGTAGCCCATGGCGCCGGAGAGCGGCGCGAGCTGCGAGCGGTAGCTCGAGAACTGCCAGAAGCGATGCACCCAGACCGTGTAGTTGCCGGCGCCGTTGGCGACGATCGCATCTGGCAGGCGCGAGCGCAGGTGCGTGAGCACGGCTGCGAGGTCGACGCCGCTTCCCGGAGCGGGATCGAAGCTCAGGGAGCCCTCATAGTCGGAGCGCGCCGCGCTGCGCCAGTCGGCGTAACGGCCGGCATCGAGCGGCTCGAGCCCCCGCGCCGCCGCCGCAAACTCGGGGAGCCCGGAGACGATGCCGAGCTCCGGCCGGTAGACGCGCCCGAGCTCGTTGGCGTCCTGGTGCACGTGCACGAGCGTCTGGCTCGTCACCGGCGGCGTCAGGTACGAGTAGCCGCCCGTCTCGGTCTCGGACAGGCGCGTGCCGATCGCGAGCACGACGTCGGCCTCCCGCACGCGGCGCGCAAGCGCCGGGTTGACGCCGAGGCCCAGGTCGCCGCAGTACACCGGCAGGCGGTTGTCGACGACGTCCTGGCAGCGGAAGGAGGCGGCCACCGGAATGCCGTTCGCGAGCAGGCAGGCACCCACGTCCTCGGCTCCCTGCCGCGTCCAGCCGCCTCCCCCGACGATCGCGAGCGGGCGCTCGGCCGAGGCCAGCAGCTCGCGCATGCGCCCGAGGGCCTCCGGACCCGGCGCGGAGGTCGCGCGCGGCACCGGCACGGCATCGGCCGCCTCGGTCATCTCGGCCAGAACGTCCTCGGGCAGCGCGAGCACGACCGGGCCCGGGCGGCCCGCCTGCGCCGTCTCGAACGCGCGCGCGACGAGCTCGGGAATGCGCTCCGCCCGGTCGATCTCGAACACCCACTTGGCCATGCGGCCGAACATCTGCTCGTAGTCGATCTCCTGGAAGGCCTCCCGCCCGCGATGGCCCCGCGGCACCTGCCCGACCAGCAGCACGAGCGGCGTGGAATCCTGCATCGCCGTGTGCACGCCTGTGGAGGCGTGCGTCGCACCGGGGCCGCGCGTCACCATGCAGACGCCGGCCTTGCCGGTGAGCTTGCCATAGGCGTCGGCGGCATTGGCCGCCGCGGCCTCGTGGCGGCAGGTGATCACGCGCAGGTGGTCGCGGTGCGTGTAGAGGCCGTCGAGCAGGGCGAGGTAGCTCTCGCCCGGGACGCAGAACGCCACCTCCACGCTGTGCAGCGCGAGCTGGTCGGCGAGCAGCTGCCCGCCGCTTCTCCTCACAGCTCGACCGGCTCGTCGAGGAAGACGGTGTAGCTCTGCGACTTGGGGCGCTCCCGGTCCTCGTCGCGCACGTAGCGGATCGACGGCGAGCCCTGGATGGCCCGCGGCAGCACCATGCAGCGCACGAACGCGCTCGGCTCGTCCGGGTGCGTCCACGCGTGCACCGGGTCGGGGCCGGTCTCGAACCACGGCTCGCCGGGCGCGTACTCGTGGGTCGCGCCCTGCGTCTCGATGCGGATCGAGCCGAACAGCAGCACGCGGATGCCCGGCCCCTGATGCGTGTGCAGGAACGCCTCGCCCCCGGGCGGGAAGTCGACGCGGTCGCAGCGCAGGAGGTACTCGCCGGGCGGCAGCGCGAGCTCGCGCGCCATCAGCGCACCCGGAGCGGGCTCATCGACCAGCTCGAAGCTGAGGTGATGGCCTTCGGTGGTCAGCTCGAAGTCGTGGTGGTCGGTGTCCGCGACCAGCTCCGATTCCGTGCTGAAGCTCGCCGTGTTGGCGTGGACGTCGTAGAGCGCGCGTGTCGCCGCGGGCAGCTCGGCCACGCCGTGGAGCTCAACGACCTGCAGATAGGTAGCCATCAGTTGAAGTACGCCCCTCCGTCGACTACGAGTGACTGGCCCGTGATGAAATCGGCGTCGGGCGAGCAGAAGAACGCGACCGCACCGACGATGTCGCCGGGGTACTGGTCGCGCTGCACGAGCCGCGCCCTGAGCGAGATCTCCTGCAGCTTCTCCAGCTGCACCGGGTTGGCGAGCACGCCGTCGGACATCGTGAAGCCGGGCGCGACGGTGTTGACGAGAATGCCGTCGGCCCCGACCTCCTTGGCGACGGCTCGGGTCATGGCCACGACTGCGCCCTTGCTCGTGACGTAGTGCAGAAGGAAGGGCACGCCCTTGTAGGGCGTGCCGGAGGCGATGTTGACGATCCGCCCGTAGCCCGCGGCGCGCATCGCCGGCACGACGGCCTTCGTGGCCAGGAACATGCCGAGCACGTTGACGTCGTAGACCTTGCGCCACTCGTCGACGTCGATCTGCTCGAACGGCTTCGGCACGAGCGAGCTGTAGATGCCGGCGTTGTTCACGAGCGCGTCGATGCGGCCGTACTTCTCCAGCACAGCCTCGGCAAGCGCCTTGGCATCGGCCTCCTGCGAGACGTCGACGCGCACGCCCAGGCCGTCCAGCTCGGCCGCGGCGGCGTCGTGCCCCTGGAGATCGGCGATGACGACCGTCGCCCCCTCCTCGTGCAGGCGCTGCGCGATGGCGCGGCCGATCCCCTGCGCTCCGCCCGTGACGATGGCGACGCGGTCGGCGAGCCTCATCGGTCGATACCTCCCATGGCCAGGTACTTGATCTCGAGCCAGTCCTCGATGCCGTACTTCGATCCCTCTCGCCCCAGGCCGGACTCCTTGATGCCGCCGAAGGGCGCCACCTCGGTCGAGACGAAGCCGGTGTTGACGCCGACGATGCCGTATTCGAGGCCCTCGCCGACGCGCCAGACGCGGCCGATGTCGCGGCTGTAGAAGTACGCGGCCAGGCCGTAGGGCGTGTCGTTGGCGAGGCGGATGCCCTCCTCCTCGTCGCCGAAGCGGCGGATGCCCGCGACCGGCCCGAACGTCTCGTCCTGCGACATGGCCATCGCGTCGTTCACGCCCGTCAGCAGCGTCGGCTCGTAGAACAGCCCGCCGAGCTCGTGCCGATCCCCTCCGAGCAGGACCTCCGCGCCCTTCGCGCGCGCGTCCTCGACGTGCGCCACGACCTTGTCGAGCCCCTGCTGGTCGATCAGCGGCCCGACGTTGACGCCGGGCTCGGTGCCCGCGCCGACGCGCAAGGCCGAGATCGCCTCGCCGTAGCGCTCCACGAAGGCGTCGTGGATCCCGTCCTGCACGAGCAAGCGGTTGGCGGCGATGCAGACCTGGCCGGAGTTGCGGAACTTGCAGACGATCGCACCGGCCACCGCGGCCTCGAGGTCGGCGTCGTCGAAGATCAGGAACGGCGCGTTGCCTCCGAGCTCGAGCGTGAGCTTCTTGACCTGGCCCGCGCACTGCGCCATCAGCAGCTTGCCGACCGCCGTGGAGCCCGTGAAGCCGATCTTGCGCACCGTCGGGTTGCCCGTCAGCTCGCCGCCGATCACGGGCGCGTCCTCGGCATCGCCCGTGACGATCTGGAACACCCCGGCGGGCACGCCCGCGCGATCGGCGAGCTCAGCCAGCGCGAGCGCCGAGAGCGGCGTCTGCTCGGCGGGCTTGCAGACGATCGTATTGCCGGCGGCCAGCGCCGGCGCGGCCTTGCGGGTGATCATCGCCGAGGGGAAGTTCCAGGGCGTGATGCCGCCGCAGACGCCGACGGGCTGCTTGAGCACGACGATGCGCGTGCCCGTCTGCTGCGCCGGGATCGTGTCGCCGTAGACGCGCTTGGCCTCCTCGCCGAACCACTCGAGGAACGAGGCCGCGTACCCGATCTCGGCATCCGATTCGGCCAGCGGCTTGCCCTGCTCGCGCGTCAGGATCATGGCCAGGTCGCG
>JALYLC010000089.1 GCA_030774435.1 Actinomycetota bacterium | reverse complement strand
CTTTATATGCACGCCCGCCCCCTTTATATGCACGCCCGCATTCCTACGAGGCGCTGCCGCCGGACGCGACCGTCAGTTTCAGCGAGGCGCCGTCCACGCGCTGCTCCGCGGCGGCGGCCGGCGGCGGGAACCGCCGGGCGAGGCCGCCGGCGATCACGAGCACCAGACGAGCGCCGCGCTCGAGCTCGACGCAGATATCGCCGAGCTCGACCGTGACTTCCGACGCGGCTGCCGGAGCTTCGACGACGCCCTCGGCCAGGTTGATGAGCTCGCCCTCCGCCTCCTCGACGCAGAGGATCGCGACCCACTGCCGCGGCACCTGCCCCGTCGAGGAGATGGCAAGCGTCGTGCTGGCGGGGCCCGCCGCGACGATGCCGTCCGCGAGCGGTGCGACATCGAGCCGCAGCGCATGGCCGTCCCCGAGCAGCGGGCGCTGATCGCGCGGGCCCATTCCGCTGCCCGGCGAGCCGCCCTGCAGTCTCCGCCCTCCGAGCGCGCGTGGGAGCGCGCCCGGGTCGGCCTGGAAGGACCCGCTGCTCGAGACGTCCAGCGTCAGGGATCGCGCTCCCGCAGGCGGCCACGAGTCGAGCTCGAGCCAGCGGCCGGCTCGCAGGAGGTAGGCGAGCACGCGCGGGCCGGGCGGCTCCTCTCCGTCGAGCACGGCCCGGTAGAAGGCGAGGGCTCGCTCGCGCAGCCCGAAGACCTCGGCCGACCCGGCCGAGCCGAGCGCGCGCTCGCCGATCAGGTGCGTCAAGGTCGGCTCGTGTCCCCAGGGGCCGACGATCAAGCGGTCGCGAGCGCCGTGACGATCGGCGAACGAGCGCAGGCTGCCCCCGACGAAGCAGTCGTACCAGCCCGCGATCACGAGCGCAGGTAGATCGGGGGAGACCGAGCCTGGGGCAGGGCCGAGCGCCGCCCAGTAGTCGGAATCGACGGGCTCGGCGAACCACCGCGCCGACCACGGCGCGATCGGCGTGAGGTCGCCGCCACCCTCGGCCACGGCGTCGAGGCCGTCGAGCACCCGCAGCGCCGGCGGCGCCAGGGAGTCTGCGATCCACGTGCGCAGGAAGCCCGACTCGAGCACGCCGCCGCGGAACGACCAGCCTTCACCGAGCGAGTCGGTCGTGATCGTCGGCGTCAGCGCCGCCAGTGCCGGCGGCCGGCGCGAGGCCGCGAGCCATTGCACGACGCCCACGTACGACATGCCGCTCATGACGACGCGCCCGTCGCACCAGGGCTGAGCCGCGACCCATGCGATCGTGTCGAAGCCGTCGTCGGCCTCGTGCACGTACGGCTCGAAGCGACCATCCGAGGTCCCGGTGCCGCGCACGTCCTGGATCACGACGGCGAAGCCCGCGGACACGGCCGTGGCGGGATCGAGGGCGCCCGAGGGCACCGCGCGTTCCTTCCCATACGGCGTGCGCACGAGCACCGCGGGCACCCGGTCGCCCACGACCGGCCGCCAGATGTCGGCTCGCAGGACGGTGCCGTCGCTCAGGGGCGCGGGCACGTCGCGCCAGAGAGCGAGCGCCGCACCGTCCGCCCCGCTCGCCATGGCTAGGCGACGGCCTCGGGCTTCACGAGGCCGCGCGCCAGCAGGCCGCGGAAGCTCTCGATGGTCTCGGCGACACCGTCGCGCAGCGAGATCGTCGGCAAGTCGCCGAGCAGCGAGACGAAGGACGCCGTGTCGCCCTGCTCGGGCACGCCCATCGAAACGACGTCGTCGAAGCCGACCGCGCCCGCGGCCTCGGGCACGGCCGCGGTGATGGCGTCGACGACCTCGGCGATCGACGTCGGCTGGCCCGGCGGATCGAGCACCACCGCACCCTTGACCTCGGCGCGCGCTGCGGCGATGAACTGGCGTGCGACATCGCGCGCGTGCTGCATCTCGGCGCGCCCCCCGTAAGGGATCCGGTACGACGAGCCGGCCGCGGCCGCGAGCATCGCCTTGGTGGGCGCCGAGGTGACGCCCTGGTCGCGTCCGAGGCCGTAGACGGTGTGCGGCCGCAGGCCCACGCTCGGGATGCCGTGGTCGGCCCAGTAGACACCCGCCGTCTCCTCGTTGGCGCGCTTGAACACGCCGTACAGCGTCGAGGGCACTCCCCGCTGCTCATGCTCGTGGCCGGGCTCCGGCGGGTCGTAGGCCGCGATCGAGGAGGCATAGCTGAGCGTGCCGGTCAGCGGAGCGGCACGCACGGCTTCGAACACCGTGACCGTCCCGACGACGTTGACGCGTGCTCCGAGCGGCGGATCGGCACGCACGAACGGCACCTGCAGGGCGGCCAGGTGGATCAGGTGGGTGACGTCGCGATCCTCCATCGTGCCGCGCAACTGGGCGAGGTCGGTCACGTCGCCCGCGACGCGGTCGAGCCCGGCGAGCTCCGCGTCGTCGAGCAGGAGCCGCAGCCGGTGATCGCTCCCGCCGAGGTCGTACGTCGTCACGCCGCAGCCCTCGTCCAGCAGCAACCGCACCGCCCAGGAACCAATGCAACCGAAGGCGCCCGTCACCAGAAATCGTTGCTCGGCACTCACGACACGCCTCCCGAGACGGCTTCGGCACGCGAACGGAGGGGTCGCGCGGCCAGGTTCCCGCGCGGCACGGTGCCAGTTTCGAGCCAGACGATCATCGCTTCAACCGTATCGCGCCTGACCTTGGGCCCGGATGCAGTCGAGAACCACGCGACATGCGGCGAGAGCACCGTGTTCGGCGCCTGCAGGATGCGCGCGTCGGGGGCCAGCGGCTCGTGGGCGAAGACATCGAGGGCCGCGCCTCCGATCTGCCCCTCCTCGAGGGCCGCGGCGAGCGCGTCCTCGTCGATCAGGCCGCCGCGCGAGACGTTCACGAGCAGCGCCCCGGGCCGCATCGTCGCCAGCTGGGCCGGGCCGATCAGGCGAGCAGTCTCTGGGAGGAGCGGCAGATGCAGCGACACGAGGTCGCTCGTGGAGAGCAGCTCATGCAGGCTGGCGCAGCCGGTCACGCCGTCGGGAAGCGCCGGCGAGGCCGGGTCGTAGGTCTGCACCGCACCGACCAGGGGTCGCATTCGCTCGCCCACCGCGCGGCCGATGCGGCCGAGCCCGACGAGGCCGAGCGTGAGCGTCTCGAGCGGTGCCATGCCGCCCAGCCAGTCCTGATCGCCCCAAGGTGCGCGTGCCAGCCGGTCGGCCTCGACGAGGCGCCGCTGCAGGGCCAGCAGCAGCGCGACGGCGTGCGTCGCGACCTCGTTCGTGGCGTAGTCCGGGAAGTTGATGACAGCCACGCCGGCCTCGCGGGCGGCCTCGGTGTCGATCGCGTCGAGGCCGATGCCCGCGCGCCCGATGACACGCACGCGCGGGCCCAGCGCCGCGATGTGGTCTGCTCCGAACGGGTGGGTGGTGAAGATGACGCCGTCGGCGTCCGCAGTCTCGCGGGCGACGTCGTCTGGCGTCGCCAGTGATCCGTAGCGCACCGTCGCGCGACCGGCCGCCTGATCGTTCTCGAGGGAGAGGTCGCCGAAGATGCCGGCCGCCGCGACGAACTGGAGCATCAGACCGCGACCGCGACGATCTCGCGCAGGGCGGCGGTGACGGTGTCGAGCGAGGGCACGAGCGCCTCGAACAGCGGCGGCGAATGGGGGATCGGCGCGTGCCGCCCGCCCAGCCGCACGATGGGGGCGTCGAGGTAGTCGAGCGCCGCCTCCTGGATGCCCGCGGCGACCTCGGCCAGCACCCCGCCCACCGTGGGGGCATCGCTCAGCAGAACGACACGGCCCGTCTTGCGCACCGAGGCGTTGACCGTGGCACGGTCGAGCGGCGCGACCGTACGGAGATCGATGACCTCGACGGAGATGCCGTCCTCGGCCACCTGCTCGGCCGCCTCGAGCGCCTGGCGCACCGTGAACGAGTAGCTCACGAGCGTCACGTCGTCGCCCTCGCGAGCCACGCTGGCCTGCCCGAACGGGACCGGCGGGATCGGAAGCTCCACCTCGCCGCGCACCGACGACAGCCGCTTGTGCATGAGGAAGATCACGGGGTCGTCGCCGCGCAGCGCCTGCACGAGCAGCCCGCCGGCATCGGCGGGCGTCGCCGGCGTGGCGACGACCAGGCCGGGCGTGGCGGCGAACCACGACTCGACGCTGTTCGTGTGCTGCGCGGCGAACAGGCCGACGCCCGAGGATCCGCGGATGACCAGCGGCACCTTGGCGCCGAACATGTAGCGCATCTTGGCGGCCTGGTTCACGATCTCATCCATCGCGCCCATCGCGAAGTCGGCGAAGTTGAGGTCGACCACGGGCCGCATCCCGCGCATCGCAGCACCGACGCCGGCGGCCACCATCGCGGCCTCCGAGATCGGAGTGTCGCGCACGCGCGCGCGCCCGAAGCGCTCGCCGAGGCCCTTGACCTGGGCGAAGTGGCCGCCGCGCACGTAGAGATCGGTACCGAGGACGAAGATGCGCTCGTCGCGCTCCATCTCATCGCCCATCGCCCGCTGGAAGGCCTGGGCGTAGGTCATGGTCTCGCTCATTCGGACTCCCAGGTTTCGGTCGGCAGCGAGGTCACGTTGGCCGGAGCCGTGGCCAGGTCGGGGAACGGCGAGGACTCCGCGAACGCGACCGCCGCGTCGATCTGCTCCCCCGCGCGGCGGTCGAGCTCGGCGACGTCGCCCTCTCCGATCACGCCGGCCTCGGCGAGCGCGGCCGAGAAGCGGTTGATCGGGTCGCGCTGGCGCCAGTCGGCGACCTCGTCGTCGCTGCGGTACGTGATGATCTGGCCCGTGTTGTGGCCTTCGTAGCGGTAGGTGCGGGCCTCTACGAAGCTCGCCCCGCCGCCCGAGCGAGCGCGCTCGGCGGCGGCGTGCACCGCGCGGTAGACGGCGGCGACGTCCTGCCCGTCGACGCTCACCGCGTCCAGCCCGAAGCCCTCGGCGCGGCGCACGGCCGAGCCGCCGCCGAGCACGAGGTCGAAGCGCGTCTCCACCGCGTACATGTTGTTCTCGCACACGATCACCAGCGGGAGATCCCAGATCACGGCGAGGTTCGCGGCCTCCCAGGTGCGCCCGACGTTGAGCCCGCCGTCGCCCACGAAGCCGACGGCCACCCCCTCGCCCTGCAGCTGGCAGGCCAGGGCAGCGCCCATGGCGATGCCGACGCCGGCGCCCACGATGCCGTTGCCGCCGAGATAGCCGCGCTCCAGGTCGGCCAGGTGCATCGTGCCGCCGCGGCCGCCCACGGCGCCGGTCGCGCGCCCGTACAGCTCGGCCATCACCGATGGGGCGGAGAGGCCCTTGGCAAGGGCGGTGTGGTGCGAGCGATGGGTGCCGGCGACGGGATCGCCGGGATGCAGCGCGCGCATCGTGCCGACCGCGACGGCCTCCTGGCCGGCGGCGGAGTGGATGCCTCCGGGGATGGCGCCGCGCGACCCGAGCCGCTCGGCTCTCTCCTCGAAGCGCCGGATCAGGAGCATGGTCTGGAGCCACTCGACGAGCTCGTCCGCCGGGAGCCCGGCGAGGTCGATGCGGATGTCTTCGGCGGCCGCTGCGTCGGTCTCAGTCACGGGAGCGCTCCCAACTCTCGGGGCGCTCGACGGCGGTGGCGAAGCGATCGAGCAGCTTCGCAGCGTCACTACCGTCCAGCGCGCGGTGGTCAACATTGAGCGTGGCGAACAGCGTGGGCCGCGCCTCGAGTGCACGACCGCGCACCACGACGCGGTCGCGGATGCGGCCCACGGTGAGCAGCGTGGCCTGGCCCGCCGCGATCACGCCGGTGAACTGGTCGACGCCGAAGGAACCGAGGTTCGAGAGAGTCGAGACGGGCGCGCCGGCCAGATCCGAGGCCGCAAGCCGGCCGCTGCGGGCGCGCTCGATGGCGCTCGCGCGCTCGGCGGCGAGCCCCGCCAGCCCGAGCTCCGTGACCTCGCGGATCACGGGAATCAGCACTCCCCGCTCGGTCGCGACGGCCAGCCCAATGGCAGGCGCCGGATCCTCGGGCGTGGCCACGGCGCGCGCCAGCGCGATCAGGAGCAGGTCGGTCACCGTGACGGGCAGTCCCTCGCGCTTGCTCCAGGCGGCGAAGGCGAGCAGCTCGCTCGCATCGATCTCGCGCGTGACGGCGAAATGCGGGATCGTTTGCCAGGCCTCCGTGACCTTGCGCGCGATCAGCTCGCGATAGCCGCGCTGCGCGGTCGCGCCGTTGCCAATACGGGCGGGCGCGGCCACGGGGGCACCTCCCGCTGCGACCAGCGCGAGCAC
>JALYLC010000088.1 GCA_030774435.1 Actinomycetota bacterium | reverse complement strand
CGATGTCGCTGTACGTGCGGATGCCTGCGCCCTCTAGCCGCCGGCCCGATGCCCGAAATCAGCGTGAGGTCGTCACCCGGTTGCTCAGTCGCGCGCGCAGCGCGAGAGCGGCTGGACCGGTGCCGCGTCCAAAAATCGCCCCGCACCAACATGTTCGCCGCGCATTTTCTCACGGATGCCTTAGCTGCCGGCCACCTGATCAACAAGACGGAAGTCATGGAACAGGCAAAGGCGTCGTGGAACAAGCTGGACAAGACGGCTCGCTGCTGAAGGAAAACAAGTTCACAAGCAGGTGTCCGAGCGCGTCCGCGACCACGCCAAGGTGAAAGAGAAGATGGCCAACATGGAGATGCTGGACGTGCGCGCGGCCGCCGTCGGCATTATGGTGTCCTGCCGTACGACGTGATGTTCAAACGCGTGTGGAAATTCGTCCCGCACCCGACCGAGAGCGGCCTGAAGTTCATCGACGAGGTACGCGCGAAACTCACGAACGGCGAGGATCCCGACGCAATCACCGCGGCCGTCGATCTGTCGGCCGGCGAGATCGAAACCGCAATCGATGAGATGGTCAAGATGGAGATCTTGCGCCCAAAGCCGGGAGCCGCGCCAGTTGCTCCGGCAGGTGCGGCCCAAGTGCGTCGACCGCTCCGGCGACGCCCGCCGACCACTGAGTCCTCTGCCGCAGCCAGCGGATGAAAGTTCAGCACGCTCGAGCGGATCACAGCCGCGCCGGTGTCGATCGTGAACGCATCTGCGCTGCGGCGGCGCACACGAACACGCGGGTTCCGTGACGTAGCCACATGTTCTCTCCCTCGTTCGAGTGAGTCGTGAGCGTCTGCAGTTGTGATGATAGATACAAGACGGATAGGGTTCTTGCCCCGGGCGAGTGCCGGACAGTTCTCGAGGGTTCAAGGAGGAGCGTCGCGATGGATGAGGAGTCTGGGAGCCTCCCACCTGGCGCCGCGAGCCCGTCGATGCGCAGGTTTCTCGGCGTCTATCTCGTCGTGATCGGAGTGGGCGTCCCGGTCTTTCTCTTCCGTCTCTGGCCGGTCGTCGATGCGGCAGGCGTCGGCGCGACCAAGGCGCATCTTCCGGCGATTGATCTGGGCGTCTTCGATTTTCGGGTGACGCCGGGCTCGGCCTATCTCCTGCTCGTGATCACGATGGGGGCACTCGGCAGCTACGTTCACGCGGCTACGTCCTATGCCACGTTCGTCGGCAACCGGTCGCTCGTCGGAAGCTGGCTCTGGTGGTATGGGCTTCGTCCGTTCGTTGGTGTGGCGCTCGCCCTGCTCACGTATTTCGTCGTCCGTGGCGGACTCATCAGCGAAGGTGGGGGCACTACAACGGTCGCGGCGGTCAACCCGTATGGCATCGCTGCGATCGCAGGGCTCGCCGGCATGTTCTCGAAGCAGGCGACGGACAAACTCGAAGAGGTATTCGAGACGCTCTTCCGCTCGGCGCCGGGTAGGGGGGACGCCGAGCGGCGAGACAAGCTGAACGATCTGCGGCTCGAAGGCGTTGACCCGTCGCGGTTCGATCTCGGAAGCGAAGCGCTCGTCGTGCATCTCCACGGCGCGGGCTTCGCGCCCGGCTCGCGCGTCTTGGTCGCTGGCGCGGCACGCGAGACTCGCTTTGTCAGCGCGGCGGAACTGGAGGCAACGCTCCTGCCCGAAGACGTCGTAACGACCGGCTCTCTCTCCATCAGCGTGCAGAACGGCGAGGGCGCGAGATCGAATGTCGTGACCATCGAGGTCACCGATCCGCGGAGCAGTCCGTGAGTACGCACAGCGAATCCCGGGCTGCCGATGATGGATATGTCGGATAGCACCGAGCCTCGGCCGCGCCTGCCGGATCTCGACAAGCATGCGACGGACGTCGCGCGCAAGCTCCTCAAGGGCATCGTGACTCCGCTGCTCGGGGCCGGTGTCAACGCCTGCGGACGCCCGGTGGGATTCAACTGGACCGTCGGCGATTCGAGTCACCTGCCGGTCGGCCGGGAGCTCGCACATTTCCTCGCCGCCGAGTTCGACACGCCAGTGGCCCTTGCGGACGATCTGCTCCGCGTGTCGCAGTTCATCGAGGTAGTCGACAAGAGCGGAGGCGAGCTCTACCAGACGCTGCATCAGATCTTCGACGCCGATTATCCACCCGGGCCGGTGCACGAGCTCTTGGCTGACGTCGCCTCCATTCTGCGCCGCCAGAGCGACCGTGGCACGAGCGTCGACGGCGGCATGCAGGTGATCCTCACGACGAACTATGACGACGCGCTCGAGCGCGCCTTCGACGCAATCGGCGAGCCGTACGACCTGATCACCTACGTCGTGGCCAGCCCGAAGGAGTATCGCGGCTGCTTCATGCACTGGCCGCCGAGCACTGGCGGCGAACCTCGCCGCTGCATCCCGATCGAGCGCGCGAACGAGTACGCGGGCCTGGATCTGCGCAAGCGCACCGCGATCGTGAAGCTGCACGGCGCCGTGCGCCGGTCACGCCCGTTCGGGGAGGACAACTACGTCATCACGGAGGATCATTACGTCGACTATCTGACTCGCACCGATATCTCGCAGTTGCTGCCGTCGACGGTGAACGAGAGGCTCAAGAACAGTCATCTGCTGTTCCTCGGCTACGGCCTTGCCGATTGGAATCTCCGTGCGATCCTGCGCCGGATCTGGAGCGACCAGGAGCTCGAGTACGGATCGTGGGCGATCCAGAAACCCCCGGCGCCGGCGGACGAAGCGGCCAAAGTGGTCTGGAACCTCGAACAAGCCTTCTGGGAAGGCCGGGCAGTCGAGATCCTCGGCTGCGATCTCGGCGAGTACTCGGAGCAGCTGAGAACGGCTTTCGATGCTCGCGTCGCGAAAGTACTTGGGACGTGAGTCACACGCGCGAAGCCCCCGTCGCCACAGCGCCGGATGCGGTGCGCGAACGCCCGGCGTCGCCGTATCCCGGGCTCGAAGCCTATACCGAAAAGGACGCCGCCTTCTTCTTCGGCCGGGACAGTGAGGCGCAGATCATTGCCGCGAATCTCCTCTCCGTGCGTTTGACGCTCCTGTTCGGCCCGAGTGGCGTCGGCAAGAGCTCGGTACTCCGCGCAAGCGTCGTCGCATCGCTGCGGAAGCGCGCGGCAGCTCGGCTCGACGACGACGATTCTCCCGGCATTTGCGTCGTCCTGGTCTCGAAATGGCGCAACGATCCGCTCGTGGCGGTCGCGTCGGCGTGCAGGGCCGCGGTGCTCGACCTCCTCGGCCGTCATCACCTACCAGACCCCGAGCCCGGCGCGACGCTGACCGAGGTGCTCGAGCACTGGGGAGGACAGGCCGGCGGTAGGCTGCTCGTGATCTTCGACCAATTCGAGGAGTACTTTCTCTACCACGAGGATGAGCGTGGCGCGAACACGTTCGACGACCAGTTTCCCAACGCCATCGCTTCGACGCAGCTGCGGGCGAACTTCCTGCTCTCCCTGCGCGACGACGCACTCGCGCGCCTAGAGCGCTTCAAGGGCCGGATCCCGCGCCTCTTCGAGAACCGTTTGCAGATCGACCGCCTGACCGTGAGAGCGGCGCGCGAGGCGACCGTGGAGCCGATCAACGAGTACAACCGGCGCGCGCCGGACGAGGAGCCCTACGCGATCGAGGACGAGCTCGTTGAGGATGTGCTCGCCGACGTCTACGTGCAAGCGCACGGTCGAACCGGGGCCGCCACCCTGGCGCCGACGGCAATCGAGACGGCAGACGGCGCGGTGGACGGCGACTCTCGCGTCGAGGCGCCGATCCTGCAGGTCGTGCTCACCGCGATCTGGGCGTGCGAGTCGGAGCACGGCTCGCGCGCACTGCGGGCGAGCACGCTGCGAGAGCTCGGTGGTGTCCAGGCCATTGTGCGCGATCGCCTCGAGCGACGCATGCAGCCGCTGGGCGCGGCCGAGCAAGACGTCGCAGCGGCGATCTTCCAATTCCTCGTGACCCCGTCGGAGGCAAAGATCGCGTGGTCGGCGGCCGAGCTGGCGCAGTTCACGGAAATTCCACAGGAGCGGATCACGAGCGTCCTCGAGACGCTCTCTGCCGGGGATGCACGCATCCTTCGGCCCGTGCCGTCGCCCGGGAGCGAGAGTGCTCCGCGCTACGAGATTTTCCACGACGTGCTCGCGCTGCCCATCCGCGAGTGGCGGATCTCACACGAGGCCAGGCGCGAGGGACGCGAGCTCGCCCGCCGCCGCCTCTTGGGGGTCGTGCGTGTCCTCGGCTCAGTGGCGGCCGTGGCGATCGTCGCCATCGCGATCGTCGCCTGGGGGCAGCGCAACGACGCCCAGCGGCAGCGCAACGAGGCGCGCAAGCAGGCACAGGTGGCGCAGGGCGCGAGGCACAAGGCCGAGATTGCGACTGCCAAGGCGAAAGAGGAGACGCGGAAGGCCGATCGTGCAAAGGGTCAACTCGCACACGCGAACGCGAAGCTCCTGGCCGCGAATCGGGAGAAGGCCTCGATCGTCGATGGGCTGCAACTCGTCCGAAACGTCAAGGACACCGTCGAGTCGAGGACGGGCTACCGGCTTCGCGTGCTCGATTTCCAATTCAGCCCGGACAATCGCCGGCCGGTCGCCTACCAGATCCAGTTCGATCCAAAGGGCCTGAATTCGCCCTTCTTCCTGCAGGCGAAGATCTGGGTGTGGCCGCTGGATCAGACGGGAAAGTCGTCGGGATACCGGCGCTTCGACCGTCAATTCGTCACATACCGGTGGCAGCTGACGAGCGGGGCTACGAGGATCAGAGGCTCGTACTGGAAGCCCGCGGGCGCGGGCTGCGTCGGCGCGCGGGGCTACGACGTGCGCCGCGGGGGCGCCGTCTCCGCGCACGTGAACTTCCTGTGGCGGGCGGGAGTGTGCGGCGAAGCTCCGCCACACGATTGGTCGCAAGTTGACGCGGCACTGAAGCACATCGCGGGAGCCTGAATCGCGGGGCGGGAGGCGCTACCGAAAAGTGCTCGGGACTCGCACGGGCGTCCCGATTGGATGCGCCACGGTTGCGCTTGGGCTCGCTGTCACCGGCGTCCTCGGAGCTGGACACGCCGGAGCCTACGGCGACAGTGCCGTCGCGAGTGAGAATCGCCTCCCGGGGACGCGCTCATGGTTCGTCGCCCAGCCCAGACCAACGATCATCGCCGGATTCACCGGCGCTCCGAGCTATCTCCCCGGTCAGGAGGTGCATCTGTTCGTCGACTCGAACCGGGGAGCCTTCTCGTACACCGTGTACCGCATGGGCTGGTACCGCGGCCTCGGAGGCCGGCTGATGCTGGTCGGCAAGGGCCCCGCGATCGACCAACCCGTGCCGAATATCGTGGACGACAAGCCCGGCGGAGCCAAGCTCCTGATGCCCCGATGGTCGTCGCCCGTCGCGTTTCGCATACCGACAAGCTGGGTGTCGGGCTTCTACCTCATTCGATTCCGGCGCAATCGCGGCGGCGCGCAGAGCTATGCGTCCTTCGTCCTCCGGAGCCCATCGCCAGGCCCTGTCGTGGTGTCGTTCGCGACGGACACATGGCAGGCCTACAACACGTGGGGAGGCCTAAGTCTGTATCGAGATCTTCGGCTCGCACCACGGTCTCAGGCAGATCAGGAGCTCGTCGCCCACGAGGTCACCAGCCG
This sequence comes from Actinomycetota bacterium, assembly GCA_030774435.1. Classification (GTDB taxonomy): domain Bacteria; phylum Actinomycetota; class Thermoleophilia; order Gaiellales; family JALYLC01; genus JALYLC01. Next base: position 3,482 of record JALYLC010000088.1, on the reverse strand, counting down.
CCGTCCATACACCCAGGGATATGGGGCCGGCGACTTCTTCCGCTATGACCGACCGCTCGTCGAGTGGCTCGAGCGTGCCGGCTACCCCGTCACGTATGTGACAGATCGCGACGCTTCCCGAAGGCGCGGCACCGGGCCGCGCACCAAACTCGTCATTCTCAGCGGCCACGCCGAGTACCAGGACGCTGCAGCGCTGGCTTATTACCGGAACATGGCAGAGCGTGGCATCAGCCTCGCCCTCCTCGGCGGCAATGACTTCGTCTGGCACGCGCGCTTCCGCGCCGACGAACAGATCATGGCGGTCTGGCGCGAACGCACCCGCGACCCGAGGCTCGGCGCCGAGGCGAGCATCCGATGGGCAGCGCTCGGCCGCCCGCCATCCGAATTGAGCGGCGTCATGCCAGTGCTGGGCCGACCTGGCAGCTTGCACGTCGTGGGAGGCAGCTCATGGCCATGGGTCGACGTACCCGATGGCACGACCCTCGGCCCCGTGCTCGGAGCCGAGTACGACGGCACGAGGGTCGGCTTTCGGCATCCCAGAGGGCTCCGCGTGCTCGCGCAAGCGCGAGTGTCGGGCACCGCACGTCGCGTCACGTGGACCATCGCGACTCCGACGCCTGCGAGCTTCGTCTTCTCAGGATCGGAGCTCGGCTTCAACTGGCAGCTGGCTCGGCCTCAGCTGACATCGGCGGCGTGGATCGATGCGAGTTCCCCGCCGGGATCCGCGCGAGACTACCCCCGACGATCGGTGGTTCAGCGGCGCGTCCAGCGATTGGTCGCGACGCTCCTTCGCCGCGCCATCCATGCACCGAGGCGATGATCCACGCGCAGCGCTAGAGGCCGCGGCCCGGATCGTCCGCGGACCACCGCCGCACCCGCCAAGGGCGGCGAGCGGGTTTAGGCTCGACGCACTGAACCGGCGGCGAGGGTGTGCGTAGAATCGCCGTACCTTGGCCGCGTACGAGTACGACCTCGGTCGTCACAGCCGCTCGGTCTCCACCGCCTCTGGCGAGGCGCAGGCCTGGTTCGACCGGGGGCTGGTCTGGTGCTACGGCTTCCATCACGAGGAGGCGGTGCGCTGCTTCCGGCGTGCGGCCGAGGCCGATCCGTCCTGCGCGATGGCGTACTGGGGCCTTGCCTACGCGATCGGACCCAACTACAACAAGGACTGGCCTGCGTTCGAGCCGGACGAACTTGCCGAGGCAGTCGCCGTCGCACACGACGCCGTGGAGAAAGCGCTCTCGCTGGTCGACGGCGGGCGGCCGGTCGATCGAGCGCTGATCGAGGCGCTGCGGACGCGCTATCCGAGTCGCGCTCCGGTCGCAGAATGTTCGCTCTGGAGCGATGCGTACGCGGCGGCCATGCGGCGCGTGTACGAGACCTTCGGCGATGACCACGACGTCGCCAGCCTGTTCGCCGAGGCGCTGATCGACCGCACGCCGTGGCAGCTCTGGGATCTGCAGACCGGCGAGCCGGCCGAGGGCGCCGACACGCTGGAGGCGATGGCTGTGCTCGAGCGCGCGATGGCGAGCTCGCCGCAGCCGCACCCCGGGCTCCTGCACATGTACGTGCACACGATGGAGATGTCTCCGTTCCCCGAGCGGGCCCTGCCGGCGGCCGACCTGCTCCGCGGCCTCGTGCCCGATGCTGGGCATCTCTGCCACATGCCGACCCACATCGATGTGCTCTGCGGACGCTACCGCGAGGTCGTCATCGGCAACGAGCGCGCGATCGAGGCTGACCGCAAGTACCTGCAGCGGGAAGGGCCGCTCAACTTCTACACGCTCTACCGCTGCCACGACTACCACTTCAAGATCTACGGCGCGATGTTCCTGGGCCGACTCGAGCCTGCTCTGGAGGCCGCGGATGAGATGGTCTCCACGCTGAGCGAGGAGCTCCTGCGCGTCGAGGTGCCGCCGATGGCCGATTGGGTCGAGGCGTTCGTGCCGATGCGGCTGCACGTGCTCATCCGCTTCGGGCGCTGGAGCGAGATCGTCGACGAGCCGATGCCCGACGACACCGAGCTCTACGCCACGACGACGGCGATGCTCCACTACGCCAAGGGCGTGGCGCACGCCGCGATGGGCGACGTGGCCGCCGCGGAGCAGCAGCGGCGGTCGTTCGCCGAGGCGTTCGCGCGCGTGCCCGATTCGCGCTACCTCTTCAACAACACGAGTCGCGACATCCTGGCGGTGGCGTCTGAGATGCTCAACGGCGAGATCGCGTACCGCCGGGGCGAATTCGACGACGCCTTCGCGCACCTGCGCCACTCCATCGAGTTGGACGACAATCTTCCGTACGACGAGCCGTGGGGCTGGATGCAGCCGGCGCGGCACGCGCTCGGCGCGCTCTTGCTCGAGCAGGGCCGTGTCGAGGAGGCCGAGGCCGTCTATCGCGCCGATCTGGGGCTTGACGCCACGCTCAGCCGGCCCTGCCAGCACCCCGACAACGTGTGGAGCCTGCACGGCTATCACGAGTGCCTGCGGCGTCTCGGCAAGGACGACGAGGCCGTGGCGGTGAAGGCGCGCCTCGACGTCGCGCTCGCAGACGCGACCGTGCCGATCGCGGCCTCGTGCTTCTGCCGCACCGCAGCGGCCTGATCGCGCCGAGGAGCGCGTTCGCTCGCCGCTGATCGGGGCATTGCAGGGCGCTGACGCGGGCGCTATCGTCGCATGTCCGGGGGCGGGGGATCCTTCCGAGAGGGGTCTACCGTGGGCTGGGTTGCGAGTCGTTCGTGCAAGCGGCGTTCAAGCGGAGCGCGGCGCTGGATGCCGCTCGGGGCGCTGGTCGCGCTCGTCGTGCTGGGGCCTGGGCCCTCGAATGCCGGGGCCTCCTGGGGCAAGGTCTCGAGCCCCGCGACCATGGGGCTTGCGACGCCCTCGCTCGCGCTCGCGGGTACGCAGGTGCTCGGAGCCTGGCCGCTCGACCCGGGCAACAACCAGTGGTCGGCCGAGGTTGCTGCCTTCACTCCGACGACCGACGGCTCCGCGCTCGAAGCGTCGGCCAAGCACTTCTCGCTCGTCTCCGGCTGGGCAGGCGCGGGGCCGGTCGTCCTGCTCGGCTCGACGTCGCCGGGTGGCTACCAGGCGATGGTCACCGGCGGCGCGCCCACCCCCGGCCCCGTCGACGGCACGGATTTCGCCCAGCGCAACGCAGACGGCTCCTGGGGCCCGCTCGTCAACACTGGGCTGTCGGAGTGCGCCACCTGCGCGTCCGCGGTCTCGGCGATCGCCCTGCCGGACGGCCAGACGCCGATGTTCATCAACAACTACGGCGGCGGCGCGGTCATCTTCCGCGGCGCGAGCGGGCTCGCGGGCACGCCGGGAACGAGCCTGTCGGGCGTGTTCGGGGCGGCGGGTGGCCTCCAGGCCAGCTATCCGTCGCTCGGTCGCGACGGTGCGGGCCGCTACTGGCTCGCCTGGCTCAACAGCGTGAAGCCGATCGGGCTCGCCGTCGTGCAGATCGATCCGGCGACGGGCGCC
>JALYLC010000087.1 GCA_030774435.1 Actinomycetota bacterium | reverse complement strand
GCCCAGAGCTTGGCGACGAGTGGTTCTCACGCTCCCGTGGCGGTGAAAGTCGCCAACGCGAAGGCGACTGCGGCGCTGCCTGGCGCCTGCGATCATTGGCGGCTCCCAATAAGTGTCACCACGCGATCTCTAGGATGGACACCACGATGGGATCCAGAGAACCGTCCGCCGACGTCATGACCGTACTCGGGCCCGTTCCCGCCGACACGCTCGGCTGGACGTCGGTCCACGAGCACGTCTTGTGCGATGCCACGGTCTACCGCAGGCGGGCCGAGAGAACGCGACCCGAGCGACTGGCCGCGATCCTCGCGGCAATGCCGAACGGAGATCGCCTTGCCGACGCTCCGGTCTCCCTCGAGACGGTTGGTCTGTGCCGGGCCGAATACACCGTGCAACTCGACAACATGCGACTGGACGACATGGCTGTCATGGCCGGCGAACTGTCGGACTTCCATGCCTCAGGTGGTCGGACCGTGGTGGAGATGAGCGCGCTGGGGCTGCGCACGAACGTGGAGGGCCTCAAGCAGCTGTCGCAGACGACTGGCGTGCACATCGTCGCGGCGGCCGGTTTCTACATCGAGGACAGCTGGCCTGCAGATGTCCGCCGCTTCGCGCCCGAACAGTTCGCCCAGCGAATCCTCTCGGAGTTGCGCGACGGCATCGCGGAGACCGGCATACAGGCTGGACACATCAAGCTTGCCGTCACCGATCTCTCTGCCGCGCAGGAGGCAGCCTTGCGCGGCGGGGCTCGCGCGGCCGCACAAACCGGCGCGATGGTCACTGTCCACCCCGGGTTCGGCATCGGCTCGGATGGGCGCCGGATTACTGAGATCCTGGCGCAGGAAGGACTCTCAACGCGCCAGATCGTGATCGCTCACGCAGATGCCTTCATCGTGCCGACGGGCTTGCAACGGCTGGTGCTCGGGGACGTGTCGTGGGAGCTCAATCTCGACTATCACCGTGAGTTGCTGGACCAGGGCGTGAACCTCTCGTTCGATTGCTTCGGGCAGAGCTGGACGGACGAGGTCAACGATGTGGTCAGCGAGTGCGATTGGCACCGCCTGGCCGCCGTCGTCGCCCTCTTGCGAGAGGGGTACGTGGAGCATCTCGTGCTCGGAAACGACGTGTTTCTCAAGATGCTCACGCGGCGGGGCGGTGGCGAGGGCTATTGCCGTCTCACTCGCTGGGCCGTGCCGACCCTGCGGCGGTTCGGCGTCTCGGACTTCGACATCAACTGCATGCTGGAACGCAATCCGGCACGCCTGCTCGCGAACCTCGATCTGGCGACCGCGGGCTAGCGCGTCTCCGGCGTCATCACATCTTCGACGCGTACGGGCTGACCTCCGGCCGCGAGAGATGCCTCGATGGCGAACACGGCCGCCATCGTCCGGTACGAGTCGTGGATCGACGCGTGCGACTCGACATCGTTCGCGATGCAGTCCATGAAATGAGCGATCTCGGCCGCGAAGGGGTGATGCGTGACATCGTCGCGATCCGGGCTGATCGTCGGGAACTCCCAGTAGTCGTGGACGCCTGGGTAGCGCTCACTCGAGAACACTCGGTTGTTCTGGACCGTGCCGGAATTCCCGAACAGACGCACGTTGAACCCGTAGGGTGCGTCGCCATCCACGATTGCCGAGAGCTTTCCGACCGCGCCGTGCTCGAGTCGGACCGATGCGACGACGACGGGGTCGAACTCGTACTTGCGATCACGCCTCGCGGGGCTCGAGAAGGCAGCGACCTCGGCTATCTCCCCGCCGAGATAGCGCATGGCATCGACGGCATGGCAGCCACCCTCGACGAAGGCGCCGCCGCCACGCTCCGCGGTCTCCCTCCAGGTCATCCGCGCCGAGGGATCACTGGGGTTCCAGTAGTCGGCCTCGGCGTACATGAGGTCTCCGAGCAGGCCGTCGTCGATGAGTTTTCGCAACGTCACGAACTGGGGGTTCCAGCGCAGCACGAACGACGTCACCGTCTTCACGCCTGCCTTCGAGACTGCGGTACGGATCCTGTCCACCGCGGCCATGCTGAGGGCGACCGGCTTCTCGATGACGACGTGCCGCCCCGTCTCTGCCGCCGCGACGACGTGATCGGGACGCACGTCCGGAGGCGTCGCTGAGACGACGATCTCGACGCGGTCGTCCTCGAACAACTC
>JALYLC010000086.1 GCA_030774435.1 Actinomycetota bacterium | reverse complement strand
GTGATCTGTTTGCTGGGGCTTGGTGTGCTGTTGTTGTGTGCGCCGGCCCAAGCCGAGGCCGTGCCCGCTTGGCTGCCCCCGATGGACCTGGTCGCGGCGGGGCAGCATGCGCTCTCGCCGCAGGCGGCATTCGATGCGCAGGGAGACGCCGTCGCCGTCTGGCTGAGCATCAGGGGCTCCAAGTTCATCGTGCAGGCCGCGGTGCGACCCGCAGCGTCAGGCGTTTGGCAGGCACCGGTTGACCTTTCGGCGGCTGGGCAGGACGCCGAGGCGCCGCAGGTCGCGGTCGATGCGCGGGGAAATGCCCTCGCCATCTGGCGGAGCAACGGCGTCGTGCAGGCCGCAGTGCGGTCGGCAGCATCGGGCGTGTGGCAGGCACCAGTCGACCTATCCGCGGCCGACGCGGGCTTGCCGCAGATCGCGCTCGATGCGCAGGGAAACGCACTCGTCGTGTGGGCTGACGGTACCAACTCGATCGTGCAGGCGGCCGCGCGACCGGCAGCAACAGGCCTCTGGCAGCCAGCCGCCAGCCCGCCGGTCAATACGGCAGCCATGCACGTGGCGTTCGATACGCAGGGAAACGCCTTTGCTGTTTGGGCAGCTTCCAACGGCACCAACAGCATCGTGCAGGCAGCCGTGCGCCCTGCAGCATCAGACGTCTGGCAGACACCCACAGACCTGTCGACGGCCGGACAGGACGCGGACGGGGCGCAAGTCGCGGTCGATGCGCAAGGAAACGCCCTCGCCGTCTGGCGGCGCTTCGACGGTACAAATCACGTCGTGCAAGCAGCCGCGCGGCCGGCAGCATCGGGCGTCTGGCAGGCACCCATCGACCTGTCCGCGGCAGGGCAGAACGCGGACGGACTGCAGCTCGCGGTCGATTCGCAGGGCGACGCGCTCGCCGTATGGGAGTGCGTCGAGGGCACCAAGCACACGGTGCAGGCAGCCGCGCGCTCCGCAGCATCCGGGGTTTGGCAGGCGCCGCTCGACCTGTCGCTGGCCGGACAGGCCGTGACTTCACCGCAGGTGGCATTCGATGCGCGGGGAAACGCACTCGCGGTCTGGGAGCGGTACACGGGTTCCTACCTCGTCGTGGCAGGAGCCGTGCGGCCGGCGGCATCGGGCCGGTGGCAACAACCAAGAGACCTTTCGGCGGCCGGGCAGACCGCGTTGGACCCCCGCCTGGCGGTCGATCGGCAGGGAAACGCACTCGTCACCTGGGATCGTGCGGGCGGCTACGGCGATGTGCAAGCGGCGGCGTGGGACGGGGCGGCGCCGCTCCTGAAGCGGCTCTCCGTGCCCACGACCGGTAAGGCCGGTCAGGCGCTCGCTTTCAGAGTCGCACCGCGAGACGTCTGGTCCTCCATTGGCACGACCCGCTGGCAGTTTGGCGACGGCACAGCCGCCACCCGCGCGAACGCGACCCACACATACTCCAAAGCCGGGAGCTATCAGGTGCGCGTAACGAGTAGCGACGCGCTGGGCAACACCACCAGCACGACAAGCAACCTGGTGATCAGTACCGTAAGGCCCATCATCAGCGGCGCGCGCCTATCGCACCAACGTTGGCGCCAGGCAAACGACAAGAACGGCGTGACACACCCTAACGCTCCGATCGGCACCACCTTTTCATTCACGCTCAACGCGCCCGCCCAAGTGAGCTTCGCCTTCACCATGCAGACTCCCGGACGCAGAGTCAAAGGTGCCTGCGTGACCGCGACCGCAATCAATCAGGCCCGGCCCCGCTGTAGCCGCACGACCAGACAAGGAAGCCTCTCGTTCGCCGCAAAGCCCGGCCGCAACGAGCACCGCTTCACCGGCGCGATCCCCCTCACCAAAGGACTCCGACCCGGTACCTACACAGTCACCATCACGGCCACCAACACGACCGGCCACACCAAGAAACCCACCACGCTCCACTTCACCATCGTCCACTAACCGGAAGTGACGGTTTGGGGCTACAGGCGACGCCCGCCCAGAGGAGAGGCGCGCATCCTCTCAAGATGGCTGATCATGAAGCTAGCAGCGGATTACTAGAGCGCGACGGAAGGTTCAGGCCAGGTCGCAAACGTTTGACCGAAATCTCTGCCCAGACGGCTTTCCTTGCGTCATCGCAGCGGTTCGGACCCAAAGTTCACGCTGCGGCATTCGGTCTTGGAGAGCGCGGGCGTCAGGTTTCAGCGGTCGCGCAGCCGAAAGACGGGGTAGCCAGGCGCGATGCGCCGCAGCTCCTCGTCCGGCGCATGCGGCCCGACACCTTCGAAAAAGATGCCAACCTCGGCCTTCCACCGCTTCAGGTAGGCCCGCAGCAGCCGCGGCTTCTCGTCGTCGCCCAGCTCGGCTGCGGCGAATGGCTCACGGCGCCTGCCGAGCAAGAGCGTGCCCTCACCGCCGCTCGCGCGAAGGTTCCGCACCCACTGGGTCTCGCCTCGAGGCGCCACAAGGTAGCGCTCGCCTTCGAAGCTCAGCAGGTTGACGGGCACGCGCCGCGGCTCGCCGCTGGTGCGGCCGCGCACCTCGAGCACGCGCGAGCCGAGCACACTCACGCCGAGCCGGGTGAGGGCCGCGACGATCCGGTTGAACACGTTCCTCGTGAACCAGCCGGGACGCAGGTAACGATCAGGCATGCCGCTCATAGTTGCATCTATCAGCTGTAGTCCCTAGATCTCATGCGAGGCCGTGTCCACGTCGCAGTTGAGCACTTCGAGCTCGCGATCACGCGACTCGCTCCCCGCCCAGCCGGCCCACGGGCGGCCGGGTGTGGCGCAGTCACCCGAAGGGCCGCCCCAACGGACGGAGGCCGAAGGCGTCGACGGGGGCGCACACCGGGTGCTACCGGCCCCATGCTCACCGAATGCACGAGCGCTCGGCTCGGCCGGCGATGAGCCAGCCAACCTCGCCGCGGACTCAACTTGAGAGCCGTAACACAAATACGCGAAAACGAGCTATTTATGGTACGGTGCGGTTGTGAGCGAGATCAGCGTGTCGGAAGCTGCTCAGCGGCTTGGCATCGGTGAGCAGCGCGTGCGTTCGCTCGCCGCCTCAGGGCGCCTGCCAGCGCGGCGCCTCGGCCGCGCGTGGGCAGTCGACTCCGCCGCGGTAGACGCCCGCATGAAGGGCGCTCGCCGCGGGCGGCCGCTGTCGGCACGCTCTGCCTGGGCACTGCTGCTGCTGCTCGAAGGCCGGAGCGACGAGATCAAGCTTCATCGCTCCGAGCGTGCTCGCGCCGCCGGCCGCTCCGCGCGCCCTGCGGAACTCCAGCCGGGCGCGCTTGCCGCGCGCGCGGATGTCCGCTCGTACTTCGCGCATCCGGCTGCCCTGGAGCGGATCGCCCGCGACGACCGGGTCGTGCTCGGCGGCGTGGCCGCCGCCGCCCACCATCGCGCGAATCTCGCGGGAGGCGGGCTCGTTGAGTTGTACGTCCGCGAGCAGGACGCCTCGGAGATCGAACGCGAACTCGCTCTGCGCCGCGTCGGGGCAGCAGAGGCGAACCTGAAGCTGCGCATCCCGCGCGCGCTGTGGCCGTTCGGAAAGGGAGAGCGCATCGCGCCGCGCGCATTCATCGCCGCCGACCTCATCGACGACGGCGACGAGCGCAGCGTCCGCGCCGGGCGCGCACTGCTCAGGCGGCGGGAACCTGAGTGATCGAGTTGCCCGCAGTCGGTGGAACCGAGCGGGAACTCTGGCGCGCGCTGCTCGACCTCGCCGAGCGCCAGCCCGCCGGCTGGACGCTCGTCGGCGGACAGATGGTGCTCCTGCGTGCGCTCGAGCAGGGCCGCGTCCTGCCGCGCGTCACCCGCGACCTGGGGGTGCTCGCGGACCTACGAGCGCGACCAGCGGCTCTTCCTCGGATCGTCACCACGCTCTCCGACCTCGATCTTGAGGTCGAGCTCGCAGCCCAGACGAATCCGGCCACCGCTTCAAACGCGGCGACGTCACGATCGACTTGCTCGCGCCTGACAACCTCGGCGCGCGGGCCGACCTGCACACTCTGGACTCGCTCACAACGGTCGCCATCGCCGACGGCACCTAGGCGCTCGAGCGCAGCCAGCCACTCGCGGTTCGGCTCGACGGCCGCGACGCCATGATTCCCTGCCCCGACCTCGCGGGTGCGCTCGTTATCAAAGCAGCGGCGGCAGGATCCGACCACGGACTCGGCCCAGAACGTCACCTCAGCGACCTGGCTGTGCTCTTCTCGCTGGTGACCGACCCCTTCCGCCTGCGAGGCGAGCTCCGCCCGCGCAACGCACGCCGCATCGCCGCTGCGCGGGCCCTCGTCGATGAGCACGAGGCGTGGCTCCTCCTTCCACAGCCGCAGCGTCTCGAAGGCATCACTGCGCGCACACTCATCGTCGCGACCACCTGAACGCACCGCGCCAAACCGCACAAGACCGCACCAGGCGGAGGCGCCCCGGGAGGCGCAACACCCCAAGAAATCCCTCCTCATCTCGCTCTTCCTGGGACTCCTAGACCGAAGTTCCGCGCGTGTGGGATGAGGGTTCGGCTGTGCGCCTGGGGTTTTCGAGGCGGCGTGGCGGCGCGTTCGTGACTACGTGATGACGGGGGCGTGTTCGGCGAGGTCGAGTGCGCGGGCTTGCAGCTTGGTGGGTTGGGCGAGCTTGTCGAAGGTGGCTGAGGCGCCTGGGAGCCGGACCGTGTTGCGGGTCAGGGTGGCGAGTTCGTCGAGCAGGCTCTTGTAG
>JALYLC010000085.1 GCA_030774435.1 Actinomycetota bacterium | reverse complement strand
CTGGCAGGCACAGCGTGCAGACCGAGACGCGGCGGTCGCCGTTCGTGAACTCCTCGACCTGTTCCCCCAGCAAGAGCGTGCGGCCACAGACGCCACACTGGCGCGTGGTGCCGATCTTGCCGATCTGGGTCACGCCTTGGCCGCTTCGCGCTCCCGTTGCAGGTCGGCGATGAGGCGCTGCGAGACATGCGCCGGCACTTCTTCATAGCGTGCCAGCGTCATCGCGTAGTCGCCCCGCCCGCCCGTCAGCGAGGTCAGGTCGGGAGCGTAGGAGAGCATCTCGGACATCGGGACCTCGGCGCGGATCACGGTGTTCTGCCCGACCGGGTCCATGCCCAGGGGGCGCCCGCGGCGCGAGTTGAGATCGCCGATGACATCGCCGACCGTTTCGGAGGGCGACGTGATCTCGACGGCCATGATGGGTTCCAGGAGCACGGGGTCGGCTTCAGAGTAGGCCTTCTTGAAGGCCATGGAGCCCGCGATCCGGAATGCCATCTCCGAGGAGTCGACGGAGTGGTAGGAGCCGTCGACCAGCGTGACCCGCACGCCGATCACCGGATAGCCCGCGAGATCGCCCGCGTGCATGGTCTCCTGGATGCCCTTGTCGACGGCCGGCCGGAAGCCCTGCGGGATCACGCCGCCGACGATCTTGTCGACGAACTCGTAGCCCTCGTGCGCCGGCAGGGGCTCGACCTCGATATGGCAGTCGCCGAACTGCCCGCGCCCGCCCGTCTGCTTCTTGTAGCGGGCATGCGCGCGCGTCTTCTTGCGAATCGCCTCGAAATACGGCACCCGAGGCGGATGCGTGACGATCTCGACGCCGAAGCGGCGCTTGACGCGCTCGACCGTGACCTCCACGTGCATCTGCGAGAGGCCGCTGACGAGCAGCTCGCTCGTGCGCTCGTCGCGGCTGATGCGGAGCGTCGGATCCTCCTCCGAGAGCCGGCGCAGCGCCGTCGCCATCTTCTCGTCCTCGCCGCGCACCTTGGGCTCCACCGCCACGGACACGATCGCGGCCGGCAAGGGCGCACCCTGCACGAGCATCGGTCGCTCCGCGAGCACGTCGCCCGCGACCACGTCCTTGAGCTTCGGCACGGCGCCGATGTCGCCCGGCCCGAGCTCGTTGACCGGATGGTGCTCCTTGCCCTGCACCTCCAGCACCTGGCCGATGCGCTCCTTGGTGCCCGTGCGGCCGTTGATCAGCTGCACGTCCGCGTGCAGGGTGCCCGAGAACACGCGTACGAAGTTGATGCGGCCGACGTGCGCGTCGGCGACCGTCTTGAAGGCGTAGACCGCCGTCGAAGTCTCGTTCGCCGAGAGCACGACGTCGTCGTCACCCGAGCGCGCGGCGATGAAGTTCTCCGATGGCGCCGGAACGCCCTCGACGATCAGGTCGAGCAGCGCGTGCGTGCCCTCGTTCTTGGTCGCCGAGCCGCAGGCGACGGGGAACAGCTCTCCGCGCAGCACCTCGGCGTGCAGGGCCTCGCGCAACTCCTCCGCGTTGATCTCCTCGCCTTCGAGGTACTTGGCCGTGAGGTCGTCGGAGACTTCGACCACCGCTTCGACGAGCCGCTCGCGCCAGGTCGCCGCCTCGTCCAGCATGTCGGCCGGGATCGGGCCTGGCTCCGCCTCGCGCGAGCCGTCGCCGGCATCCTCGTAGGCGACCATGTGGAGCACGTCGACGACACCGCGGAAGTCCTTCTCGCTGCCGATCGGGATCGCGATCGCGACGCAGCGCGGCGAGAGCTGCTGCTGCACCGACTCGAGCGCCGCGCCGAAGTCGGCGCGATCGCGGTCGAGGTGGTTGATGAAGACGACGCGGGACTGCTCGAGCTCGTCGCAGCGGCGCCACAGCCGCGTGGTCATGACCTCCACGCCGGCCACGGCCGAGACGGTGAAGAGCGCTCCCTCGACCACCCGCAGCGCGCCGAGCGCGTCCGCGATGAAGCTGGGATCGCCCGGCGCGTCGAAGATGTTGAGCTTGTAGCCCTCGTACTCGGCGTGCAGCAGCGAGCCGGAGATCGACATGGTGCGCCGCTTCTCGTCCTCGTCGTGATCCGAAACCGTGCTGCCGTCCGTCACCGAGCCCAGGCGCGTGACCGCGCCCGCCTGGAAGAGCAACGCCTCCGCGAGCGACGTCTTGCCGCTTCCGCGGTGGCCGACGAATGCGACGTTGCGAATCTTCTCGGGCGCGAACGGCATGCGGTGCCTCCAGCCGGATCTACGGGGGTTCCGATGATATCGCGCTCCCGCAAATTGGTGGATTCAGGACAGGATCGAGCTTCTTGGGGACGGCCACCTTAGGTTTCCGTCGGCACGCTGTCCCAGTCCGCGGCGTAGCCGCACAGCCAGTTGAGCGCGTAGTGCCGCTCGACGGCAGCCGACGTGAGATCTGCGTACTGCTCCTCGTCGAGCGTGCGGTAGGGCTTGCCGAACGCCGGGAAGTCGTCGTCGATCGGTTGGGGCATCGAGCCCTTGGCGTGCGCGACTTCTGCCACCTGACGCGTGACCGCGTCGAGATCGACGCCCTCGACCTGGGGGTGGTCAGCCTCCTGGAGCTGTCGGGTGCGGGCTCGCCAGTGCCACAGCTCGGCCAGGTCGCGAGCACGCGCGATGTCCTCCGCCGCGCGAAGGCTCGCCGTGCGGCGGAAATCGGCCGTCGGCGCGAGCAGCGGCACGAACGATGGCAGGCGCTCGAAGCGCGTATCGTAGGGCGGCATCTCGTCGAAGGCCGAGAGCGCCCACAGCAGCACGCCCAGCGCCTCGCTTCGCCAGCCCGCGTTGAGCGCGTCGCGCGCTTTCCAGTCGGTCAGCGCCTTGGCGAGGAGCGCGCGCTCGCGGATGCTGAGAGCGGCCGTGAGCTGCTCGCGTATCAGCCAGCGGTGCGACTCCTTGAGATACTCCCCGGCCTGCCCCGAGTCCATCCCCCCGTCCTCGACGCCGGCGGCGATCGCTCCGAGCATGGCCACGGCGGAGAGGCACAGCGCGCGGTCGACCACGGCGTTCTGATCTGGCGCGACTGGCCGGCGCTTGCGGAGGCCGAACACGACACGATCCTAGCCAGGGCCCGCCGGGCGGCGTCACGGTCGATCAGTCGACGCCCTACTGACCGGGCGCGACGACCGAACGCCCCGCCACTTTTGAAACCAGTTCTCAGGCGGCGTGGTCGAGCGAGCCCTGCAGGCGCACGCGCAGACGCAGGATGGCCTTCGTGTGGAGCTGGGAGACGCGCGATTCGGTGACGCTGAGCACCTCGCCGATCTCGCGCAGGGTGAGCTCTTCGTAGTAGTAGAGCGTGACCACGAGGCGCTCGCGATCGGGCAGGCGCGTGATCGCCTGCGCGAGCGCCTGGCGCATCTCGCCCTGCAGCAGCTCGCGCGTGGGATCGGGCGCGTGCGGGTCCTCGATGGTGTCGATCAGCGCTGTGCTCTCGCCGCCGGCGCCGCCCGACCACAGCTCGTCGAGCGCGACCACCGAGGAGCGCGCGATCTGCGTGAGGCTCTCCTCGAACTCGCCGACCGAGATGCCGAGCTCGCTGGCCACTTCCTCGTCGCTGGGCGTGCGCTTGTGGCGGTTCTCGAGCTCTGCCATGGCGCGCTCGATCTCGCGCGCGCGGTTGCGCACCGAGCGCGGCACCCAGTCGAGGGAGCGCAGCTCGTCGATCATCGCGCCGCGGATGCGGGAGATGGCGTAGGTCTCGAACTTGATCTCGCGATCGGGCTCGAAACGCTCGATGGCCCCGATCAGCCCGAGCAGGCCGTACGAGATGAGGTCGCCCTCCTCGACGTGCGGCGGCAGCCACGAGCCGAGCTTGCCGGCCACGTACTTGACGAGCGGCGCGTAGGTCAGGATCAGCCGGTCGCGCAGCGCCCGGTCGCCCGACACCTTGTACTGGCGCCAGATCTCACCAAGCTCTTCGCGGGGCACGTGCTCAGTCGCTTCGGTGGTTTCGACAGCCATCAGCCTCGGGGGTGGTGGTCGGCGTGTTCGCGCACGAGATGGGGGACGGCGACGTGCGCGTAGATCTGCGTGGTAGCGGCCGACGCATGGCCGAGCAACTCCTGGATCTCGCGCAGACCGGCGCCCCCCTCCAACAGATGTGTAGCGTATGCGTGCCTGAGCGCGTGCGGCGTGCGAGCGCTCACACCGGCAATGCGACCGCGCCGTTCGAGCGTTCTGCGCACGTCCGACGGCGAGAGCCGGCGGCCGCGCACACTCAGCAGGAGGGCCGTCGATGCGCCTTCGACGCGCGGCCGGCCGCTGCGGAGCCATTCGTCGAGCGCCTCGCGCGCGGGCTCGCCGACGGGGATGATGCGCTCGCGATCGCCCTTGCCGATCACGCGCAGGCGCCCGGCGACCGCGTCGTAGGAGGCGAGCTCGAGGGCGCACGCCTCGCTGGCGCGCAGGCCGCAGCCGTACAGCAACTCGAGCACTGCGCGATCGCGCAGGCTGCGCAGGTCGTCGTTCCAGTCGCCGTCCAGCAGGAGCGTGCAGTCGGCGGCGCTGATGGGATCCGGCAGTCGCCGCTTGCGGCGGGGACCGATGAGCACGAGCGAGGGATCGTCCGCGCGCTCGCCGCGGCGCACGAGATCGCCAAAGAGCGCGCGCGCCGACGAGAGCCGGCGGGCGATCGTGGCGGGTGCGAGCCCGCGCGCGGCGAGTCGTGCCTGCCAGCGGCGCAGCGGCTCACTGCCGCACGTCTCGGGCGTCATCCCCTGTTGTGCCAGGAAGCCGCGCAACTCGTCGAGATCGCCGCGCAGCGCACGAATCGTGTGCGGCGAGTCGCCGTGCGCGACACGCGCGGCGAGGAGGCGCTCGACGGCGTGATCGCTGGGAATGAGTGTGTCGTCTCTCATACAGGGAGAGGCCTTCGGCTCCCGTGCCAACGCCCCTTTGAACACTAGTTGAGGTCTATGCCCCGGGTGAGTGATGAATCTACCGAATTCTCGGATCGTCCCCCGAGGGCTTCCGAGGGGGCCGCAGAAGGCGCACGACGAGCCCCGCCATCCAGGTGGCCAGCACGGCTGCGGCCACCGCCGCGACATGCGCCCCGCCCCCCCAAGCGCCCACCGCGATGACCCCCAGGCCCGCCGCCAGGACGGTGAACAGCGCCGCGATCGGCGGCGGGCGCCTCACGGCCCGGCGCTCGCTTCGGCGGCGTGCTCGGCCCCGCCCAGCTCGAGCACTGCGGGATCGAGGTCGAGTTGCTCGATCACGACCCCGAGGCCCCTGAGGTTCCCGAGCAGCTCCTCGTAGGCGCCGCGCTCGGCGTCGTCGCCCGGTGCCCACGGGTTGAGGTAGACGATGCGCTCGATCCCCGCCTGCCGCAGCTCCTTGAGGCAACCGAAGCAGGGGCGCAGCGTCGTGTAGCAGTGGCCGCCGTCGAGCGAGTAGCCGAGGCGGGCCGCCTGCAGCACCGCGTTCTGCTCCGCGTGCACGCAGATGCAGACGTCGTAGGCGGAGCCGCTCGCGTAGTGCTCGCGGTGGGCGCAGCGATGGCAGCCCTGTTCCTCCGCGTTGCAGCGCAGGAAGCCGCGCGGCGTCCCGTTGTAGCCGGTCGCCACGATGCGGCCCTCACGCACGAGCACGGCTCCGACGTGGCGCCCGATGCACTCGGCGCGCTCGCGCGTGGCCACTGCGATGAGCATGAAGTACTCGTCCCAGTCGGGCCGGCGGCGACCGCGGCGCAGATCTGGCTCACGCGGATCGCTGCTCACGCCGCCAGTCTAGGAGCTGGTTTCGGAATGAGCGTGTGTGGCTGGGGTGGATGGAGCGAGCAGGGACGCCCCGGGCCCGCCTCGCGCAGCGAGCGACGCCCGGGTCGGACGGAAGTCAATTGCCGGGGCGCACCCCACCACGCCTCAAACCCACGCCACGCCTCTGTGCGCCCTGGCAATCGACTGCAGGCCGATCCAGCCGCTCCCGACACCACGATCATTCTGAAACCAGCTCCAGGTCGCGTTCCTATGATGGCGCGGTGACCGAGCCGAATCCGGGAGCCCTCGCCTACGACGGGCTGTGCAACGAGGTCGTGCTCGACGCCATGCGCATCCACGGGGGCAACGGCTACTCCAAGGAGCACGAGATCGAGCGGCTCTACCGCGACGCACCGATGCTGCTGCTGGGCGAGGGCACGAGCGAGATCCAGAGGACGATCGTCGCGCGCGGGCTGGCCCGCCGCTGGGAGGACGAACGCGATGGGACGTGAGATCCACGCGCGCGAGACGCGCTTCGGCCGCTACTACGAGGAGTTCGAGCTCGGCGACGTCTATCACCACTGGCCGGGCAAGACCGTGACCGAGGCCGACGACCACCTCTTCTGCATGATCACGATGAACCACCACCCGCTGCACATCGACGCCCACTACGCCGAGAACGAGTCGCAGTTCGGCCGCAACGTCGTGGTCGGCAACCTCGTCTACTCGCTCGTCCTGGGGATGAGCGTCCCCGACGTCTCGGGCAAGGCGATCGCGAACCTGGAGATCGAGTCCCTGCGCCACGCGCGCCCGACCTTCCACGGCGACACGATCTACGCGCGCACGACGGTGCTCGACAAGCGCGAGTCGCAGAGCAAGCCCGACCGCGGCATCGTCACGGTCGAGACGGTCGGCTGGAACCAGCGCGAGGAGACCGTGTGCGAGTTCCGGCGGAGGGTGCTCGTCCCCAAGCGCCCGCTGGCGGCGCGCTAGCCATGCATGCGTCGATCTGGAAGTTCGCGGACGACCCGGATGACCTGCGCCAGGGCCCCGCGTTGTGGAGGCCGTCCCGCGGGCCCACGTCGCACAGAAGAGCGGCCACGCGCGCAGTCTAGGCCGGGCTCCTCACCCGCCCGAGGGGCTGGTCGATTACCTCACTCCAGGGAATCGCTCTCACCCAGCCGGGGATACCACATCGCATATCCCCCGCTCAGGGGTGGAGAATCTGACGAAATCAGGCCGATCCCGCTCGTGTGCGACGGGTAGCCCTCACAGCCGTGCTTCTCACGGCGAGTCTCCTGCTCGTCCCGGTGGGGACGAGCGCCCGGAGCCAGGCATCCTTCCGCAGCAGCACCGAGCGCGTCGT
The DNA here is from genome assembly GCA_030774435.1 of Actinomycetota bacterium. GTDB lineage: Bacteria > Actinomycetota > Thermoleophilia > Gaiellales > JALYLC01 > JALYLC01. The sequence goes on along the minus strand of JALYLC010000085.1, from coordinate 12,337 downwards.
CTTCAAGCTCCTGAACCAGGTCCGGCGCGAGCACAAGCTCCCGCAGTTCAGGTTCAGCGCGGCGCTGCGCTCGTCCGCGCGCGAGCACTCCGCGGATATGCTCGCCCGCCACTATTTCGAGCACAACTCCCCGAACGAGACCTTCGACCACCGCATCCGCCGGCACCTCGACAGCTCGCTGGTCGGAGAGGACATCGCGTGGGGCACCGGCCGCTACGCGACGCCCGAGGGCCTCGTGAATCTCTGGATGCAATCGGCCACCCACCGCCACATCATCCTGATGCGCAGCCTGCACCGGATCGGCCTGGGCGTGGCCATCGGCACCTTCGCCGGCAGCCCCGACGCCGCAATGGCAACGGCCGACTTCGCAGCCTAAGCTAGGTAAGACAAGGTCGAGGCTTTTCGCGCCGTTCCCTCGTGGCGTCCTAGACTCGACTCGTGGCGACCTGCCCTGCTTGCAGCAAGGAACTTCCGGCCGAGTTTCCTTTCTGCCCGTTTTGCGCGGCGCCTCTTGCCGACTCCGGCCGGGAGCAACGGAAGACGGTGACGGTCCTGTTCTGCGACGTCACCGGTTCGACGGCGATCGGGGAGTCGGCTGACCCGGAGCTTCTCCGCGGGCTGCTGGCCAGGTACTTCGAGCGGATGCGCAGAATCGTCGAGGCGCACGGCGGCACCGTGGAGAAGTTCATCGGGGACGCCGTGATGGCCGTCTTCGGCGTACCGGCCGCCCACGAGGACGACGCGCTGCGCGCGTGCCGCGCGGCGGTGGAAATGCGCGATGCGCTCCCCGAACTCGACCTCGATGCGCGGATCGGCGTCAACACCGGCGAGGTCGTGACGGGGACGGCAGAGCGCCTGGCGACCGGGGACGCGGTGAACGTAGCCGCCCGGCTCGAGCAGGCGTCGATGCCGGGCACGATCCTGATCGGCGGGGACACGCACGAGCTCGTTCGCGGCGTCGTCGACTCCGAGCCGGTAGAGGGGCTGGTGTTGAAGGGAAAGTCGGCGCCGGTGCCGGCGTTCCGGCTGCTCTCGGTGCTGGCGGGACCGGAACGCAGCCACGCCTCGCGCTTCGTCGGACGCGAGCGGGAGCTGACGGCGCTGGCGCAGGCATGGGCGCGGGCGGTCGCGCAGAACGGATGCGAGCTGGTGACGGTCGTCGGCGAGCCGGGCGTCGGCAAGTCGCGGCTGGTCGTCGAGGCGCTCGAATCGATCGAGGCGCGCGTCGTTCGGGGTCGCTGCCTGCCCTACGGCGAAGGGATCACGTACTGGCCGGTGATCGAGGTGGTGAAGCAGCTCGCCGCGCTGCCGTCCGATCCCGCGGCCGGCGCTGCGCTCCGGTCACTCCTCGGCGAGAGCGAGCAGGGCACGAGCGCGGACCAGATCGCGTGGGCTTTCCGGAAGCTGGTCGAGGAGCAGGCGCCGCTCGTGATCTGCCTCGATGACATCCAGTGGGGGGAGGAAACCTTTCTCGACCTGATCGAGGCGACGGCGCTGCTCTCGGCGGGAGCGCCGATCCTGCTCCTCTGCATGGCGCGTCCAGAGCTCCTCGACCGCCGTCCGGCCTGGCTCGGCGTCATGCGGTTGGAGCCTCTGACCGCGAGCGAGGCTAACGCGCTGATCAGCGACGAGGTCGCGGGCGATCTGCGCGAGCGGGTCGCCCACGCCGCCGGCGGCAATCCGCTCTTCATTTCGGAGATGCTGGCGATGGCGCGTGAGCGGGCGGACGTCGAGGTGCCGCCGACGCTGAGAGCGTTGCTCGCAGCGCGCCTAGACCAGCTCGACGAGCCGGAGCGGAGCGTGCTCGAGCGAGGCTCGGTCGAGGGCGAGCTGTTCCATCGCGGGGCGGTGCAGGCGCTCGCGCCGGAAGAGGCGCAGGTGACGGCGCGTCTGACCGCGCTCGTGCGCCGCGATCTCGTCCGTCCGGACCGAGCTCAGCTGGTGGGAGACGACGCGTTCCGATTCCGCCACCTGCTGATCCGGGACGCCGCCTACGACGCGCTTCCCAAGAGCGTGCGGGCCAAGTTGCACGAGCGTTTCGCCGATTGGCTCGACCAGCGCGGCGGAGTGGTCGAACTGGACGAGATCGTCGGCTACCACCTCGAGCAGGCGGTCGCCTACCGCCGCGAGCTCGGCCAGCCGGCGGACGACCTGGCCGCGCGCGCCGGCGAGGGGCTCGCGGCCGCCGGCCGGCTAGCGCTGTGGCGCGAGGACCGCCGCGCGGCGAGCGTGCTGCTCACGCGCGCGCTGGAACTGACGCGGCCGCTGAACCTCGACGTCCTCCTCGAAGCCGACCTGGCGGAGACATCGTTTGTCGACGACCCCCGTCGAGCGGCGCTGCTGCTCGAGCGTGCAGCTGAGCGCGCCGCCGCGGAGGGCGATGCGTCCGGCGAAGCTTTCGCGCGCGCGATGGCCGCCTACCACCGGTTCAACATGGGCGAATGGCGGACGGCCGAGCTCGAAGCGCTGGCGCTCGCCGCTCTTCCGTTGATCGAGCAGGCTGGTGACCACGCTGCGCTCGTCCACGTCTGGAACGCCCTTGGCGTTGCGGTCGCGAACAACCGGGGCCGCTGGGCCGACCACGCCCGAGCGAGTGAGCAGGCAATCGAGCACTCGCGGCTTGCGGGCCAGCAGCGGAGCGGGCTCTTCTTCATCCAGCTCGCGTTGGTGAACGGAGCTACTCCAGCGGATGAGGCGCTGGAGCGCCTCGACCGGCTGCTTCCGGAGTCGCCCGATGGCTATTCGCTCATCAACCGAGCCTGGCTGCTCGCGATGCTCGACCGCTTCGACGAGGCAGTGCCGCTTGCCCGCGAGTCGAACGCCCGGCTCCGCGATCTCGACGGCCGCCGCTTCGGCGAGTCGCGGCTGGCTGAGATCGCGATCTACACCGGCGATGACGAGGCAGCGGCTGGACACTTACGCGAGCTGTGCGAATGGCTCGAAGAGCAAGGCCTGCTCGGTTACCTCTCCACCTTCGCGCCGGATCTCGGCCGCGTGCTCTGCAGGCTTGGCCGCTTCGACGAGGCGGAGCCGCTCGCGCGGCGCGGTCGAGAGCTCGCGGAAGAGGGGGACGTGACCTCGCAGGCGTCCTGGCGGCAGACACAGGCGCTGGTGCACGTTCACCGCGGCGAGTACGCCGAAGGGGAACGGCTCGCGCGCGAGGCCGTCGCGATCATGGAGCAGACCGACGGGCTCAACTTCCAGGGGAGAGCGTTGTGCGACCTCGCCGAGGTCTTGTTGGCCGCCGGTCGTGACGAGGAAGCCGCCGCGGCGCTCATCGATGCGCTCGAGCGATACGAGCGCAAACGCAACCTGCCGATGGCCCGCCAAGTGCGAGAGCGGCTTGCCGGCCTTCAGGCAGGCACCCCACCAGTCTGAATCCGGCGGAGCGGCACGGTCGGCTCACGTGTCATTCGCGAGGGTCGTGCTGATCCCGATCCTGTGCAATGAGACTCTGCAAGAGGTCAGACCGGGCCGGGTTCGAAAGATGCCCAGTTAGGACCGTCTTAGCTAAGAGGCCGGGGGCGCAGAGCCGCTCTGCTCTACGCCGACTCCTCGAGCGTCTCGCTGCCGCCCTGCGTGACGAGGGTCGGGCGCAGGCCGCGCTCGATCGTCTCGCGGGTCAGCACGCACTTGTCGACATCGGTGCGCGAGGGCAGCTCGAACATCACGTCCAGCAACGCGCTCTCGATGATCGAGCGCAGGCCGCGCGCGCCGGTCTCGCGCTCGAGCGCCGAGTCGGCGATCGCCCACAGAGCGTCGTCGGTGAAGACCAGCTCGACGTTGTCGTGCTTGAGCAGCCGCTGGTACTGGCGCACCAGCGCGTTGCGCGGCTCGACCAGGATGCGCACGAGATCCTCGCGCTGCAGCTGGCGCACCGTCGACAGCACGGGCAGGCGCCCGATGAACTCGGGGATGATCCCGAAGGAGACGAGATCCTCGGGCATCACCTGCGTGAACAGGCCCTGCGTGTCGCGATTGCGCTTGGAGTGGATCTGACCTGAGAAGCCGACCGCGTTCGCGCCGATGCGCCGCTCGATGATCGGCTCCAGGCCGGCGAACGCCCCGCCGCAGATGAAGAGGATGTTGGTCGTGTCGATCGAGAGGAATTCCTGGTGCGGATGCTTGCGCCCGCCCTGCGGGGGCACCGACGCGACCGTGCCCTCGAGGATCTTCAGGAGCGCCTGCTGCACGCCCTCGCCGGAGACGTCGCGCGTGATCGACGGGTTGTCTGCCTTGCGCGCGATCTTGTCGACCTCGTCGATGTAGATGATCCCCGTCTCGGCCTTCTTCACGTCGAAGTCCGCGGCCTGGATCAGCTTGAGCAGGATGTTCTCGACGTCCTCGCCCACGTAACCGGCCTCGGTCAGCGCGGTCGCGTCGGCGATCGCGAACGGGACGTTGAGGATGCGCGCGAGCGTCTGCGCCAGCAGCGTCTTGCCGCAGCCCGTCGGGCCGAGCATGAGGATGTTGGACTTGGAGAGCTCGACGTCGTTGTCCTGCGTCGCCATGCGCACGCGCTTGTAGTGGTTGTAGACCGCCACCGAGAGCGTGCGCTTCGCCTCCTCCTGGCCGACCACGTAGTCGTTCAGGACGGCGTAGATCTCCTGCGGGCGAGGCAGGTTGCCGAGGTCGAGCTCCGCGGGCGTCGAGAGCTCCTCATCGATGATCTCGTTGCAGAGGTCGATGCACTCGTCGCAGATGTAGACGCCCGGACCGGCGATCAGCTTTTTGACCTGTCGCTGCGACTTCCCGCAAAAGGAGCACATCAACTGATCGTTTGTGTCAGACGGGCGAGCCATCAATCTCCTGTCTCACTCTACGCGCTAGCCGGGGGAGTGCGTTCGATCGCCTCAGCGCGACGTGATGACCTGATCGACGATGCCGTACTCCATGGCTTCCTTGGCCGACATGAAGTAGTCACGTTCCGTATCCTGCCGGACCTTCTCGATCGGCTGACCGGTGTGTGTGGCGATGATCTCGTCGAGGCGGCGGCGCATGTCGATGATCTCTCGTGCGTGGATCTCGATGTCGGTCGCCTGGCCAGAGAAGCCCGCCGACACCTGGTGGATCAGGATCTTCGAGTTCGGCAGGCTCATGCGCTTTCCCTTGGCGCCGCCGGCGAGGAGCAGCGCTCCCATCGACATCGCGACGCCGCAGCAGATCGTCGCCACGTCGGGCTTGATGAACTGCATCGTGTCGTAGATCGCCATGCCGGCATAGACGCTGCCGCCGGGGCTGTTGACGTAGACGGAGATGTCCTTGTCGGGATCCTCGGACTCCAGATGGATGAGCTGCGCGACCACGAGGTTCGCGATCTGGTCGTCGATCGGCGTACCGAGGAAGATGATCCGCTCGTTGAGCAGACGGGAATAGATGTCGAACGCGCGCTCTCCGCGCGACGTCTGCTCGACCACCATCGGGACCAACGGGCTCATCGACTCTCCTCCTCTCCCGTCAGCGGGGCTGACCGGGCGTCCAGATCGTGGGCTTCGCGACCGCCGGCTCGGCCTTCTCGTCATCTCCCGGCTTCCACAACTGCTCGCGTGCTGCCTGCTGCTCGGCGGTGATCGGCGTCGCGATCTCACAAGCCCGGTCGAGCGCGCGCTGGAGCCTCAGCTCGTCGCGCGCCGCCTCCTTCGCCCTCGAGGCCAGGACCTCCTGCACCGCGGCGTCCACGTCCTCCTCGTCGGACAGCTCGTCCCGCAGGGCGGTCTCGAGCTCAGCGTCATCGACGACGATGTGCTCGCGCTCGGCGAACGCCTCGAGCGCGAGCTCGCGGTGCAGCGAGCCGATCGCGTCGGGCAGGAGCGCCTGCGTGACCTGCTCCATGCTGCGTCCGGTCTGCGCGAGGAACGTCCCGAACGGCACGCCCTGGCGCTCGACGTTGCGCGCGAGATCTCCGAGCAGCTCCTCGACGCGGCCGGCCACCGTGTAGGGCGGCAGGTCGACCTCGAGAGCCTCCCCGAGCGAGGCCAGCACGCTGGCTCGGAAGCGCTGGCGCGCGAGCGTCTCGAGCCGGTCGCGGTAGGCCGTCTCGATCGCGGCGCGCAACTCGGCGAGCGTGTCGAACTCCGAGCTCGCACGCGCGAACTCGTCGTCCAGCGGGCGGGGCTGGCGCTCGCGCACCGAGTGCACGCGCAACTCGACCTCGGCGTTTCGCCCTCGCAGCTTGGCGTCGGGGTAGTCGCTCGGCAGCGGCAGCTCGGTCGTGCGGGTCTCCCCCGCGCTCGTCCCGCGCAGCGCGCGCTCGATCTCCTCGAACGTGCGGCCATTGCCGAGCTGCACGAGGTAGCCAACGGTCGATGCCTCGGGCACGGGCTTGCCGCCGGCGCTGACGTGCATGTCGACCTCGACGAAGTCGCCTGTCTGCGCGGGCCGCTCCACCGTGACGAGCGGCGAGGATTCTTCGCGCAGGCGCTCCAGCTCGGCGTCGACCTCGTCGGCCGGCACCTCGACGTCGTCTTGCACGCCCTCGAGCTCGAGCTTCTCGGCCAGCGTGCCGGTCGGCTGCAACAGGAACTCCGCGGTGAACGTGAACGGCTCGCCTTCGCCCGGGACGGCGGCGAAATCCACGCTGGGGCGGTCGGCCGGGCGCAGGCGGGACTCCGCGATCGCCTCACCGACCCAGGCCGGCAGGAACTCGCGCATCGTCTCCTCGAAGACCTCCTCGCGGCCCATGCGCTGGAGCACGACCGCCGGCGGAACCTTGCCCGCGCGGAAGCCGGGGATCTTGGCGCTGTCCACGAGGTGCCCGAGCGTGTGCCGCAGGTCGTGATCGACCCGGTCGGCCTCGAGTACCACCTCCAGCCGCGCGCGGCCGTCTTCCAGCATGGTGGTCGTGGTCCTCACAGGATCCGCACCTTAGATGATTCCCAAATCGACACCTACGCCTCCCCCGGTGTCCGCTACGGTGGGCCGGCGCGGGTGTGGCGGAACTGGTAGACGCGCCGGATTTAGGTTCCGGTGAGCGCGAGCTCGTGGAGGTTCGAGTCCTCTCGCCCGCATTGCGATTCCACCTTGAGCAGAGACCTTTCGCGTCCGCATGAGTCCCTCAACGCTCAAGCCGTCTTTAAGTGCCGGTGAGAGCCCTGGAGTTTGCGATTAAGAACTGGTTTCAAAAGTCGCGTTCGTGGTCGGGGGGCTCGAAGCGAGCGGGGGCGGCTCCCGGCTCGCTGATCCGGCTCAGCCCTTTCAAGAACCGGGAGCCGTCCCCGCGAAGCCCCTTGGCTCGCTCGGCTCTTTGAGCGAGACAAGGGTCGCCGGAGGTCTGGTTGTCGCGCGACCACACTCACACCCACGCTCGGCGCCTGCGCCCGACAACCAGACCGCAGGCGATTCGAGACCTCCGAACGCGCGCGCCACTTTTGAAACCAGTTCTAAGGCGCTTGCGCGACGTACGTCATCCGCGATACCGCGCTGCGCTGCGCGAGGTCGACGACAGTTTCGAGGTAGCGCATCTGGCGTTCGAATCCTGTGTCCCCCTCAACCGCTTCCAGCGCCGCGCGGTGGGCATACCGCGCGGCAACACGACCGCGCGCGTTCCTGAGCAGGCTCGCGGTTCGGTCCTTGCGCTCGAGCAGGCGGAATCCTGCACGCTCGAGCATGGTCTCGTTGAACCCCGGAGGCACAAAATGGGTGCTGCCGTGGACAGCTCTCAGACGAATGTCGTCATCTGACACGGCACCCGTGATGATTCCCGCGTCCGTGAAGAGAAATCTCCCTTTGGGGGCAAGCACCCTAGCTACCTCGCGAAACAGGTCAGCTCGGTCACGCACGTGGAGAATCACGTCAAGCGAGATCGCGGCATCGAACAAACCATCTACAAACAGCAGCGGTGCATCGAGATCAGCCTCATCGAACTCAACGAGCGTGGCGATGTCGAGAGAGACGGCGCGATTGCGCGCGGACGCAATGGCGGGTGCACTCACGTCTACCCCCATCCCGCGGCATCCGAGCATGCCAACGAGGAATGCCAGGGGGCCGCCCGGCCCGCAACCCAGGTCGAGGACTGTGCTCTCTTCGGTCAGGAGGAGCAACGGCACGTCCTCCTCGAGTTCTTCGGCCGTCACCCACGAATGCTGGCCGATGTCCGTTCCATAGGCTTCGGCGCGTAGCTGTCGCATCAGCGCAGAATCGAACCGCGAGTAGAAGTCGCTGTAGCTCCGACCCTCGGGTTCTGGCGAATCGTTCATTGAAAGGAGCGGCAAGCGTGTTGCCTGATCCCAGCCGACGCCCGGAATCCGTCATCCTACGCGGCATACGCCGGTCGCGCGATCCATGCACTCGATTAGAAGCGATCCGCCCAACCGCACGCAAGGCGCCCAGCCAAGCCGAGCTTGGCGTGCATGTCCAGGAGTACCACAGCCCTCCTTCGAGCGTGAGTCCGGCGAGACCCATACGGCCTCGGAGGAGGTTCAGACAGAACCGTCCACGACCTCTCTAGCCAGGACACCTAGTTCGCCCGAAGAACCCCCCACGGCGAGATCCCCCCCCAACGCCCCGCGTCAGCCAACGCTCATCCTCGGGAATCCGGCGCGGAACGCGCGACGTCGGCCGCTTCTCCACCGCCCGTCACGCGAACAAGACTGGCATGGAGCTCCTACCGAGCACGCCGATCGTGCCCGACGCGTCGCTGGGATGCGCCGTCAGGCAAGAAGACGGGCCAGGGGCTCCGGAGGGTTTGAAAGCCGTCCTATTAGGTGCATGGCCATCTTCGCCCGCTCGCCGCCCGATCTCCAGCCTCGTGAAGGGAGGTCTGGTCAACGGATGAAGATGCCTCGCCGCGCCACGCGCCCAATTTCCGCTACTAGCTGCCGAGGCCGTGTGCTCTGGCCTTGATGACTGCTTGCGTCCTGTCGGCGACGCGGAGCTTGGTGAAGATGCTGGAAAGGTGGTTGCGGACCGTCTTCTGGGAGAGCCCGAGTCGAGCCGCGATCTGCGACGTTGTTGAGCCTCCCGCGAGCGCCTCGAGTACGGTGCGCTCCCTCGGCGTCAGCTCAGGGAAGGGATCGGTGAGCGCGCCTGCGGAGAAGACGTTGCCGAGCTGCTTCGCCGTCGCGGCGCCAATCACCGCGCGGCCCGCGTAGACGCCGCGGATCGTCTCCACGATCTCGGCCTGAGGTGCGCCCTTGACGAGATAGCCGCGCGCGCCGGCGCGAAGCGCCTGGGCCACCGCGTCGTCGTCTTCGAGCATGGTCATCACGACGACGCCGATGTGCGGCGCCTGATCGCGCAGGATGCGCGTCGCTTCGATGCCGCTCGTCTGCGGCATCGCGATGTCCATCAGGACGACATCTGGTTGCTGCTTCAGCGCGGCATGGACGCCGTCCGCTCCGTCGCCGGCGGTTCCGCACAGTTCGACGTCCGGGATCGTCGCGAGCAGGCGCGTCATGCCCGTTCTGAAGGCGGCGCTGTCATCGACGAGCAGAACGCGGATCACGACTGCTCCTCGCCGACTGGGAGCCGGAGCTCGACGGTGACGCCTCCGTCGTCGCTCGATCGAACGACCAGCCGCCCGCCGAGCTCGGCTGCCCGTTCCCGCATCGAGCGCAGACCAATGCCGGGCTCCGCGGCAGCCCCGAGGCCGTCACCATCGTCGTCCACGCGGAGCACGACGTGTCCCTCCACGGACTCGAGAGCGAGCCGGCATGTCCGTGCTCGGGCGTGCCGGACGACATTCGTCAGTGCCTCGCAGGCGACGCGGTAGAGCGTGGTCTCGACGGCGGCCGACAATGGAGGTAGATCGGGGTCGAGCTCGAGTTCGATTTGCAGTGGCGAGAGCTTCTCGGCATGGGCGTGCAAGGCCTCAACGAGGCCGAAATCGTCGAGAGCGGCTGGCCGCAGGTCGCGCACGATCCTACGTACGTCTGCGACGGCGGCCTGCGTCTGGTCGCGCGCCCCTTCCAACAGCTCGTCGACGTCGGTGCCGGCGCTGTTGCGGGCGGCCTCGAGCGTCAGAGCGATCCCCGCCAATGCGGATCCGAGCCCGTCATGTAGATCGCGCCGAATGCGCCGCCGCTCTTCCTCGCGGGCGTTGACGATCCCCTCGCGCGAATGCCGGAGCTCGGCTGCAAGCCTGAGCGCGTCGAGCGCCGGCGCGATCTGGCGGGCGAGGAGGTCGACGAGCGCGAGATCGTCGGCGGCGTAGGGCTCGCCAGGGGCGCGAGCGCCGACGAGGAGTCGGCCAAGCGGCTGGCCCCGATGGCGGAGGTCGCGCTCGAGGATGGGCTCGAGCAACTCGCGGCCGTGGCCTCCGGTCGGCAGGCGAAGCGGCGGGACTGGTTCGATGGCAACGGCGCTTGCGCCGACTGCCTCGGCGAGCGCGCGTGCGAGCCCCGGTAGCGCGGCTGCCGGCTCGTCGGCGAGGTCGAGCTCGGTGCTCACCTGCGCAATCGCACTCACGGGATCACGGTGGCCATAGAGGAGCCGGTCGACCCGACGGCTCACGCCGGTCCGAAGGGATACCGCGAGTAGCACGACGACAAAGGCGCCGGCGATTGCGCCGAGCGACGACCCGATCGCCAGCTCGGCGACGAGGAAGATCGCGAGGAACACCATCAGACTCGCGCCAGCGACGCCTGCAACGATGAACGCCCGTCGCAGCACCAGGTCCACCTCGACCGTCCGGTACCTCAGCACCGAGATGGTCGATGCGACCGCGAACACCGCGACCGACGCCGTCAACGTCGCCGCGTACACCGCGCCGTTGGTTTCGAGCACGAGCGCGAGCGCGAAGTTGAGCGCGAGTAGGCGGGTGGCCCAGACGGCGAGTCGCACTCCCGGCCCCCGCAGTGAACGCGCACGGCGATGCACCGCGACCATACCGGCGACCACCGCGACAGGTACGCAGAAACCGAAGACTCCGAGGGCGTCCACCCATCGCCACGACTCCGGAATCGGCAGCGGGTTGCGATAGTCGTGGGCGTTCTCCAGCTGCCCCGGATCGAGGATGCCGGCAAGAGCAATCGCACTCGTTGCGATCAGAACGAGCGCTGCGAAGGGCCGCCAGCGACGCGACGGCAACCCGCCGGTCGGAAAGAGGAGCAGTGGCCAGGTGACGAGCACGATCAGGCCGACGAAGACCCAGTTGTCCAGCCACGCCGCCCACTGAAGCAGCGGCCTGCCGCTCGAGCGCGGCACGCCTCCCCACGCCGTCGCCAGCAGCCAGCAGGCGGCTCCGACCCCACCAACGAGGAACGCCAGACCGAGGCGGTTTGTCGCCGCCTGCGCGACGATCAGCGCTCCGAGCGCCGCGCAGAGCGCGGCCGCGAACCCGAGCCCGACCAGCGCGACCAGCTTGTAGCGCGCGAGCCCGCTGTCGCCGTCGACAGCCAGCACGACGTCGCTCGCGACGACGAGCGCGACAGCGGCGACCGCGCTGTGAACAGCCGCCGGCGATGCCCGCCGGAGGCGCGCGAGCGCGCCGGCGGCGGTCAGCCCGCCGGTGGCGCTGCGCTCGCGAGCGAGTGCCATCGGCGAATCATCCATCACGCGGTCCTCGATCACCACCAGGTGGGGAAGCGTCAGGGCAGCAGGCGCAAGACGTCCTTCGCCTCGGTCGAGGTGAACGTCCCGCCTATGCCCTTGTAGGCGCCGGTGCCGCCGACGACGACGCCCGTCCCAGATGGGCCGGCGAACGACACGAACCCGTCGACATAGATGTCGCCGTCACCGAACCGATAGACCCCGCGCATCAGCCCAACGGCGCGCTTGGCCGCAACCGTCCCGGGCGACGCGATCATCACCGTCGCCACGAACAGACCCTTTACGCCATCGTCACGCCGGACGGCGTTCGACTCGAACAGACGGTTCCCAGCGCTGAGATGGCCGGGACTCATCGTCTTGCCGCCGCCGGCGATCCACACGCTTCCCTGTACCTTGACGGTTCTCACGGTGTACATCCTGCCGCCACCTGCCGCCCCGGCAGGGACAACCAGGACCGTCGCGATGACCGCGACGACGACACCGAGGGATGCGACGAGCAACCACGCGTTGCGACCGTTGAGCAACATCGAAGACCTCCTGATCGGGTGACCGGCTCCTGTCGAGCACGATCCCACCGGCACGACCCAGGCCGCCAGAGCCAAACGTCCCGACGGGCCGGGACATGCGGGCAGCGCGCAGGCGCGGGGCTCGTACGACCGCCGAGCGCCTCGAGCGTCACGCGGTGGAGGGCCCTGGGCGGCGCGGTCGCCCGAGTAGCGACGGTAGATGAGGCTGAGCACGCTCGCCAGATGGAAGGGCGGGTTTGAAAGCAGTCCTATTAGGTGCATGGCGTTGTCGCTTCCACGACGATTCCCCTGCTCAGCTTGATTCACGGTGTACCGCTCGCTAG
>JALYLC010000084.1 GCA_030774435.1 Actinomycetota bacterium | reverse complement strand
TCCTCGGACGCGCGTGCCTTGAGGCTCCACGCTCGACGACGCGCAGCTCCTCGTGGCGTGCTTGGCGTAACTCGAGCGGGCGGATGAGGAGTCGCGGGCGGCGTTCGCGGTGGCGCTCCGGCGACTGCGGTTGGGGCGTGCGGCGGCAAGCTCAGGAAGCAGCCAAAGGCTACGGTTCACCCGTTCTCTACCCGGGCATATGAGGGAGTCAAGGCGGCGAGGACGCCCAAGCTCAGCGGCCGAGCCGTGGCTACTTCTCGCAGGCGACGCCGTCCTTGTCGCGATCGAGTCCGCGGTTCGCGACGTAGAGCTTCAAGTTGACGAACGGGCTCGACCGCTGGCTGAGGCGTCGAAAGGGATCGCAAGGCAGCTGAACGAAAGGGGCTGGCCGCTTCCGGAGACGCGACGAGCCCCGCAAATGCGGCCGGCTACTTGCCTGCCGAGTTGAGTTCTGCGCAGCGCTTGCACAGGGGCAGCTTGCCCATTCCACGGGCGAGGTTTCGATCTTCGATGTTGTTGCCCTCGATGCACCGCGTGTTGTCGTGGTGCTTTGTCGCGACAGGTCGCGTCGAATACCACGGGCCTCGGGTCGGCATGGCGTCATTCCTCCGATTCTTTGTGACGAGTCGTCACATCGCGCGGTAACCCTGCGCCGGATGGACCCAGCCTAGGCGACCGTGATGGTTACCGGCGTGGCGCGGGCGGTTCGGGAACCTGAACGCAACGAAGCCCCGCCCGACGCGGGCTAGCTGATCTGAGAGACTGCAACGGCCACGATATCCGCGTCCGAGAAATCGACCGTGCCGCCGTCGAGCATCGAGCCCTGGTAGCACGACAGCGCTGCTGTTGCAGGGAATGGGAGCACGATAGCACCCATGGCCGAGACCGAGCCGCTGCCGCCGGCAGGCAGCTCCAAGCGTTCGAAGTCCACGTTGCCCGGGGAGGCCGGGACGCCGTTCCAGCTCGGGGCCAGCGTGGCCGCCACGTCGGCGTACCCCTTCCGCACCTACCTCCACGTCTTCCCCACCGACCTGCCCGATATGGCGTGGGTCGATCTGCCGGAGACCGGCACACCCGACCCGGCAACCGGTCTTGCCTAACCCTTGCCTTGGGTCGTCGGAAGCGGCTCTCGGTGCTGCTGCTCGCGCCATCTCTCGTGGCCCCGCAACCACGCTCGCTGAGCCAAATCCCGCCCCTCCCACTCGCCGACCGTCACGTGCTTCCCGGCCTCGAGGTCCTTGTAGACCTCGAAGAAGTGCTTGATCTCGGCGAGCAGCTCGGGACGAACGTCGTCGGCATCCGAGACGCGCGTCCAGGTGGGGTCATCGTGCGGCACGCAGAGGATCTTCTCGTCCTGCCCGGCCTCGTCGTGCATCTCGAGCACACCGACCGGCCGGCAGGGCACGAGGCAGCCGGGGAACGTCGGCGAGGTGACGAGCAGGAGCGTGTCGAGTGGATCGCCGTCCTCGCCGAGCGTCTCCATCAGGAAGCCGTAATCGCATGGGTAGACCACGCTCGCGTACAGCGTGCGGTCGAGCACGACGCGCTCGAGCCGGGCGTCGTACTCGTACTTGTTGCGGCTGCCCTTCGGGATCTCGACGAAGGCGACCGGCAGGTCGGGAGGAGTGGCTTTCACGTCCTCGAGTCTGGCCGACGCCCGAGCGCGGCGCAAGCGATCAGGGGGCGCCGGGCCTCCGCGCCAGGCGGGCCTGCGACAGACTGCCGGGCATGACGAGCACGATCGAGTGCAGCTGCGAGATCGACGCCCCGATCGCTCAGGTGTTCGCGTTCCACCTCGACACGCGCAACGCGGCGCGCATCGCGCCGCCCGGCCAGCGGGTGGTCTCCGTCGAGGGCGAGTTCCCGCTCCGTCTCGGCAGCGAGGTGCGCCTGCGCGCGCGGCAACTGCCCCTGCCCTGGGCGCAGACCTGGCTCGTGCGCGTGGCGCGCCTGGAGGAGCCGACGCTGATCGTCGACGAGCTGCTGCGCGGCCCGTTCGCAGCCTGGCGGCACGAGCATCACTTCGCCGCGCTGCCCGGCGGGCGCACGAGGCTCACCGATCACGTCACCTACGAACTGCGGGGCGGGGCATTCGGACGCCTCGCGGGCGCGCTCGCCGTGCGCCGCCTCCTGCTCGCGACGTTCCGCAGCCGGCAGGCCCGCACGCGCAGCCTGCTCGAGGCCGAGGTAACGGCGCATACCGAAGAAGCTCTAACGGAATGAGCGTGGTGTCTGGAGCGGCTGGGATCGGCCTGCAGTCGATTGCCAGGACGCGCATGTCGTGTGCATGGGTTCGCTGCGTGGCGGGGTGCGCCCCGGCAATTGACTTCCGTCCGACCCGGAGGCTCGCTCGCTGCGCGAGGCGGCTCCGGGGCCAACCACCCCAGCCCACACACGCTCATTCCGGCAGAGCTTCTAGCTGCGAACTCCTCGCAATAAGCGTTCCGACCCGCTAGCCTCGCACCCGAAAGGGGCACTCCGCGGAGCACCGAACCGACCGGCCGCGCCGGACGAATAGGGGCGTGGAGGAGGTCTGTTGCGAGCGGTTCGCACCTGGAGTGCACTCGCAGTACGACGTCCGGGACAGTCAATCGCGCGGCTCGCCGGATCGGCGGGCGGCGAGGATCCGGGGGGAACGAGTCCGATGGCCACAACGTCGTTGCCGGCAGGGATTTCGCGATGGACGCGGCTGACGGGCTCGCTCACGCCCTCCGAGTGGCGGCGCGCCGGGATGCTCGCCTTCGTGATCGTCGCCCTGCACGTCATCGGCTTCGGGCTCCTGCTGGGGTTCGTCGCGCCGCAGCACCTCAAGCTCGGCACCGGCATCTTCGGCATCGGCGTCGGCATCACGGCCTACACGCTCGGGATGCGCCACGCCTTCGATGCCGATCACATCGGCGCCATCGACAACACCACGCGCAAGCTGATGAGCGACGGCCAGCGGCCGCTGAGCGTCGGCTTCTTCTTCTCGCTCGGCCATTCGTCGATCGTCTTCCTGCTCGCGATCGGGCTCGCGGTCGGCATCCGGGGCCTGAGCGGCAGCGTCACGAACGACCACTCCGCCTTGCACCAGGCGACGGGGCTGATCGGCCCGACCGTCTCGGGCACGTTCCTGATGCTGATCGGCATCCTCAACCTGCTGGTGCTGATCGGCATCGTGCGCGTGTTCCTCCGCATGCGCCACGGCGAGTTCGACGAGCGGCAACTCGAGGAGCAGCTCAACTCGCGCGGGTTCATGAACCGCTTCTACGGCCGCGCGACCGGCGCCGTCAGGAAGCCCTGGCAGATGTACCCGCTCGGCCTCCTGTTCGGGCTCGGCTTCGACACCGCCACCGAGATCGCCCTGCTCGCGACCGCCGGCACCGCCGCCGCGGGCGGGCTCCCCATCTCGGCGATCCTCTGCCTGCCGATCCTGTTCGCCGCGGGCATGTCGCTGCTCGACACGATCGACGGCGCCTTCATGAACTTCGCCTACGGCTGGGCGTTCTCCAAGCCGATCCGCAAGATCTACTACAACATCACCATCACCGGGCTGTCGGTCGCCGTCGCGCTGATCGTCGGCACGGTCGAGCTGCTCTCCGTGCTCGCCGACCGCTTCAACCTCCACGGTGGGATATGGGACTTCACCTCCACCGTCGATCTCAACCTCGTCGGTTACTTCATCGTCGGGCTGTTCGTGCTCACCTGGGTCGTGGCGGCCGCGATCTGGCGCTACGGACACGTCGAGGAACGCTGGTCGACGCACCTGCAGCAGCCCTGACCCGATGACGGTCGCGCCCCGCCATCCCCCGCTCCCGGTGGGCAATCTCGAGGACGCCGCCCGCGTCGTCCGCGACGCCGGCGGGCGGCTCACCGCGCCGCGCCGCGCCGTCCTCGAAGCGCTCCTGACCGCCGACGGCCCGGTGTCGGCGGAGCAGATCGCGGACGGCCTCGGCGGCCGCCTGGCGACCACGGAGGCGGTGTCCGTCTACCGCAACCTCGACTGGCTCGAGGAGATCGGCGTCGTCCGCCACGTCCACCTCGGCCACGGCGCCGGCCTCTACCAGCTCGCGGGCGCCGGCGAGCACGCCTACCTCGTGTGCGAGCGCTGCGCCGGCGTCACGCGGATCGACTCGGAGCAGCTGCGCCGCGTCCGCACCGAGATCGAGAAGGCCTCAGGGTTCCACGCGCACTTCGACCACTTCCCCATCCACGGCCTCTGCGCCGCGTGCGCTAGGAGTACGGCGCGTAGCGATGATGCAGCATGAGGTCGTTGCCGTCGGGGTCCGTGAAGAGCGCCATGAGACACACGCCGGTGTCGAAGGTCTCGCCGGCGAACTCGACGCCCTTGGCCTCGAGCTCGGCGCGCGCCGCGGCGACGTCGTCGACGTGGAGCGCCGGGTGGGCGTTCTTCTGGGGCGCGAACGGCATGCCCATCTTCTCCGGCTCCCAGATGCCGAAGCACGTCTCGCCGGCCCAGACGTCATGGGAGGCATGGTCGTCCGGCCGCAGGCCGAGCGTCTCGACGTAGAAGGCGCGCGAGCGGTCGGCGTCCTGCGACGGGATGCCCACGAAGTCGAGCTTGGTGATCATTGATTCCTCCGTTCGATGTCACAAGGCAGGAGCCGGATGATCGCAAGCGGGGCTAGCATCGGCGGATGACCCTCAGCTTCGGCGTCACCGTCCTGCCCGACCCGCCCTACCAGCGCATGATCGAGCTGTTCCAGCTCGCCGAGCAGCAGGGCTTCGAGTACGGCTGGACCTACGACTCGCACGTGCTGTGGCAGGAGTCGATGCCCACG
>JALYLC010000083.1 GCA_030774435.1 Actinomycetota bacterium | reverse complement strand
TCATCGCCGTGGCCCAGTTCATGGTGATTCTCGACGTCACAGTTGTGAACATCGCTCTTCCGTCGATCGATACAGCCCTGAGCTTTTCCGCCACTGACCTGCAGTGGGTGGTGACCGTCTACGTGCTCTTCACAGGCGGTCTCATGTTGCTCGGCGGCCGAACTGCGGACTTGCTCGGACGCCGCGGTGTCTTCCTGGTGGGCCTGCTTGTCTTCACCGCCGCCTCTCTGGCTAGCGGCCTCGCGTGGTCACCGCACGCACTGATCGTCTCGCGGGCAGCGCAGGGCTTCGGTGCAGCGCTTCTGCTGCCGTCCGCCTTGGCGATCATCACGACGACATACGCCGGTGCGCAGCGAACCCACGCGCTGGCCATCTGGGGGGCGATCGGCAGCGCTGGCGTCGCCGCCGGCGTGCTGCTTGGCGGCATCATTACGACGCTGCTTGGTTGGGAATGGATCTTCTTCATCAACGTCCCCATCGGGCTTGTCGTCGCGGCCGGTGCGATACGGCTCGTCCCCGCCGGTCACTCGCTGCCGTCCGCGGCGGTGACTCTCGATCTGCTTGGCGCAGTCACCCTGCTGGCCGGCCTGATGACGCTCGTCTACGGGGTGGTGGGAACGGCGCAGCACGGTTGGGGATCAGGACGAACGTTGCTGCTGCTCGGCGTCGCTGGTGCGTTGCTGGCAGCCTTCATCGGCATCGAACGGCGTGGCCCGAAGCCGCTGGTGCCGCCTGCAACCTGGCGCGTGCGCTCATTGGTCTCGAGCGCCGTCGTGATGCTGGGGACGACAGGCATGCTGGTCGGCGCGTTCTATCTGAACACGCTGTATCTCCAGAACGTGCTCGGCTACTCGGCGCTCAAGACCGGATTTTCGTTCTTACCGCTCGCACTTGTTATCGTCGCTGCCGCTCACCTTGCGTCGCACCTGCTATCCCACGCCGGGTCGCGCATCGTCGCGGTGGTAGGACTGGCGCTGGCGGCTGGCGGTGCACTGCTTCTCGCCGTTGCACCCGACCGGGCAAGCTACCTCACCGACATGCTGCCCGGATTCCTGCTGTTGGGCGCGGGGGTCGGACTTGTCTTCGTAGCCGTAACGGTCACCGCGATGGCCGATGTCGGCCATGAACAGGCCGGGCTCGCCTCCGGGATCATGACCACCGCCCACGAGCTCGGCGCCGCACTCGGCGTTGCCGTCCTGGCTGCCGTCGCCACATCGAACGGTAACCCCGTGAGTGGCTATGGAGACGGCTTCTTCCTCGCGGCGGCGATCGCCGCGCTGCTCGCGGTCGTGGCCGCCTTCGCGCTCCCGGCCCTTCGGCCAGCGCCCGGGACGCACGTTTCCATGCACTAGCAACGAGATCAGGACGTCGTCACATCGATCGCGCGAGTCGTGTGCGACTACGGGAGTGCGCTCGTCGAGCTCAGCTGGCCTCGCCATTGAGGCCCGCCAGCGCCTCCCTTCCGAGACCTCCAGGCACGGGGCGGGTAATGTGGTCCGCCTCCTGAAGGGGCGTCGATTAGGTGGGCTGCTTGGCTTGTCTTTGGGCCATGATTTGCTGGGCGATGTATCTGGCGTCGTCGCTGCCGAAGCCAAGTAGCGCTGAGCCGCGGGTGTATTGCCACTGTAGTCCCAGGAAGTAGAGCCCGGGTTGATCGGTGACCCCGCGACGGTGGGATACGCGGCCCCGTTCGTCAACGACCGGAAGCCGGATCCAGGAGTAGTCCGACCGGTAACCGGTGGCCCAGATGATCGCGTCTGCGTCGCTCTTCGTGCCGTCGGCGAAGCGGACAGTGCATTCGGACGCGTCCAAGGCCCGTGGTTTGAGGGTGATTCCGTAGCGCTTGGCCTTACCGGGGCTCGACTCGATCAGCGTCTCGCGTTCGCTCAGCCGTCTGCCAAGACGCGACTCGACCGAGATTCTTTGCATGCCGAGCTTCGTGAGCCACCAGAAGATCTGCCGTCCCAGCAGCCGCCGGGGTAGCGGGGTTTGCCCTGCGCCCACAGCAAGGACGACTTCACGGTCGGCGGCCAGTTCTTCGGCGATCTGATAGCCGGTGTTTCCGCCCCCTACCACAACGACCCGTCCCGGCGGGAGGTCGCTCGGTCGCCGATACCCGGTGCTGTGGGTCTGGTAGACGTCGGAGGCAACCGAGGAGGCGAACGGGGGGACTCGCGGCTGCTGGAACGGGCCGGTGGCGACGATGACTTGGTCGGCGAGGATCGTCCGTGCCCGGAGCTCGGCAGCATATCGCCTCCCGCGGTAGTCAAGTGCCGTGACCCGGGCTGTTCAGCTCGACCGGTAGGCAGAGCTCGGTCGCGTAGCGGCGGAGATAGTCAATCACCTCGTCGCGTGTCGGCTCTTGATCGGGCTCGCCGTCGAACGGCAGTCCCGGCATCGCGTTGTACCGGCGCGGGGTGAACAGGACGAGGGACTCCCATCGCTGCGCCCACGCCGAGCCGACTTGATCAGTCGCGTCGACGATCAGGAACCGGAGTCCCGCCTGCTGGAGGTAGTACCCGACGGTGAGCCCGGTTTGGCCGGCACCGACGACGAGCACGTCATAGCTACCGTTCGAATCCCTGCCGGGTTCCCGAGTTGAAGTTGGTTGAACATCGCGCAACGTCATGGTGATACGGTGAGCGGGGCGCCCGTGCGAACTGAGCGGACAACTGCTTCGATCGCTCGGGCACTGAGGGCGGCGTAGTGCCTGTCTTCAATGAGCGCCTGGTGCGTCGCGCCGTGAGTGGTCTGATGAACGCTGTTCGTCGACAGACTGGCCAATCGGTTCTGCGCAGCGGACCATCCCGACTGTTCTCCGACATCGGCCGTGAGGACGAAGAGCGGTTTCCCATCGAGACTCGTAAGAGCCTTGGTCTGGCGAAGGACCGTTCGCAGCTCTGCGAACTCGACCCGATCGGCGTTCAGTTCGCGCGGTGAAGACGCGAACGTCTGTGCTTGGCTTCGGGCATCCGCGGGCAGCGAACTGCCCGACAACCCGATGTACACCCGCACGATGCCCGCGCGCGCCAACGGCGGCAACAGTCCCGACAGACGATGCGCCACTGAGTAGAAGGTGGAATATCCCGGAAGATCAAACTGGTACGGGGTGGACGAGTCGATTAACGCAACACCAGCCACGTCCGCTGGATAGTCCATCGCGTACGCGAGCGCGTAGACGCCACCCACTGAGTGACCGGCCACGATGTATGGGCCCGGAACATTGGCTGCCGCAAGAAGGCCTCGCACATCAGCGGAGAGTTGATGTGCGTCCTGTCCGCCGACGCCCGTTCCGCTCCACCCTTCCCCCGCACGATCGAAGACACAGACCCGAGTCTGGCCCACGATATCGCCTTGCACCCAAGTCCAGCTCGGCGTCCGCTCCCCAAGCCCATCGAACAAGATCACAACCGGCGACCCTGAGCCCACACAGCGCAGGTAGAGCTTATGGCCAGCGACGAGGTAGGTGCGACCACCGGTCGGTGGCTGGTTGCTCATCGTCGCTTCCACGACGGTCTCGATTGCGCCGCCCAGCGCGACCAGCGTAAGCACAACGAACGCCGGATAGAGGACGGCTCGTCGTGACCAGCTATGGAGGGATCGGCGCGATTCCCGGAACATCCAAACGACGAGCACGACCAGAAGGATGGGCCAGACCCAACCGAGCAGGCCAAGGACGTGACCGCTGGGGCGGAGGATCAGGATTGCGGCACCGGTCACCCCGAAACAAAGGGCAGCGATGCGCGCCCAACGTTGGGGCTGGTCCGTGCAGCGCGCGGAAAGTTCCGCCAGCATCGCGCACCCGACTGCCAAGGAAAGCAGGGCGAACCCCGTGATCATCGTCTCGCGGCTCCCGCCAAAGACGAGAACGTCGAGAACGAGCCCGAGGACGAGACCGACGGCGATGGACGAGAGCACGATCAGACCTATGTGACCGCGCCCCGCCCTACCACCTTCCTCGATGGTTGGGTGGTCGTTCGCTCCGTCAGGCATCGTGGCCACGCAGCTCGTGCAAAATTAGGGATCGACGTGGAAGGCGAGCATCATCCTGCTCTTCCATTCAGGTGGACGGCACGACGCTGATTCCGGATCGGCCAACTACGTCGCCCTTGCGAGGCGACGACGATACATCCCAGTGGCGTTTGCTTCAACTGCGAGCGCTAGGGGAACGACGCGGGGAAGGATGGCAGCACGCGCGCGCACGCGGTTGACCGGTCCGGGACTCGGCGTCGAAGGTCGCGCATGCCGAGGGGGGCGATACGGTGTGGGCACGAAGCTGGAGTGGGCGAGATACGGGATTCCACGACATACCTCCTGGGCCGGGCGTCGACGCCCGGCGTGGCCGAGACGCGACAGTTCCTGACCCGAAACGGCGTACCGTTTCAATGGGTGGATGTGGACGGCGACCCCCTAGTCCAACTACTCAAGGGCCGTGCCGAGCTCGAAGACCGCCGCTACCCTATGGCGCTGTTCGCAGACGGCTCGATCCTTGAGGGGCCGGAGCGGTTCATGCTCACCCGCTACGTCCACCACACGCCGACGGGCACGACTCCTCCGGTGCCCCCGGAGGACGAACGGGCCCACGCCGAAACGGCCCTATTCAAGCAGCAACTCGCCGAACGGGTGGGCCTACCGACTCGACCGACGAGGGAGACCTACGACGTCGTCATCGTTGGCGCAGGCCCCGCCGGACTGACCGCCGCGCTCAACGGGGCATCGGAAGGACTCAGCACAATCGTGGTCGAAGCGATGGCGCCCGGCGGTCAGGCCGGCACAAGCGCTCGTATCGAGAACTACCCGGGCTTCGCGCAAGGGGTCAGCGGAGCGGAACTCGCGGCGAGCATCCACGCCCAGGCATCCCGGCTCGGGGCAGAGATCCTAATCGGGGCGGAGCTCGTAACTGCCGCCCCAACCGATCGAGGCACGTTCCGAATAGAACTGACCTGCGGTTCTGTGATCGAAGTCCAAACCGGTGTCGTCGCCACCGGAGTGGACTACCGGCGACTTGAGGCCCCAGGGGTTGAGAAGTTCGTTGGCGCCGGAATCCACTACGGCTCCGCGCCTGGAGAAGCAGTTCGACTGCGAGGCCGCGACGTAATGATCATCGGCGGCGGGAACTCCGCCGGCCAAGCGGCGCTTCACCTGGCTGACTACGCGGAGGGCGTGACCGTTGTCGTCCGCGGACCACATCTTGAGCGAGGGATGTCGAACTATCTGGTCGAGCGGATCGACCAGCATCCACGGATTACGGTTCGAACGTCGTCTCAGGTGGCCGAGGTGCGCGGTGACTCCCACTTACGGAGCGTCATTCTCCGCAGCGAGGGGAACGACGTGACAGACGAGCTAGCCGCAGATGCGATCTTTCTGCTCATCGGGGCGCGGCCGATCACGATCGGCCTCGAAGGGTGGATCAGGCGCGACGAGCACGGATTTCTCCTTACCGGCCAAGATGTCCTCGCAGACGCTCCGCGCGAGAGCTGGTGGAAGCTCAGCCGGGACCCCTATCCCTTGGAATCAAGCCAACCAGGAGTGTTCGTCGCCGGAGACCTTCGGCATGGCTCCATAAAGCGCGTCGCATCCGCCGTCGGAGAGGGCGCCATGGCCGCTTCGCTCATTCACCGCTATCTGGCTCTGGACACGGGCCGTAGCGGTTGCGGCCGGCCCCGGCGCAACACGGCCTAGCGCGCGAGTTGCGGGAGTGCGAAGCCGTACTTTCCCGAGGACCATTTCGCTAGCCTCCCGATGGGCCGCTCGAGCGCTCGGAGACGATAGTGAGGATCAACCAACGGGGGCCACGATGGTTCGCACACGCCAGGACAACCCAGCCACCAGAGTGTCCGGCGATCGGTTGGTCCCGTGACCGTACCGTCGACCATGCGCGCGGCCGTGCATGACCGCTATGGCGATGCCGACGTCATCCGTGTGGATCGACTTCCGGTGCCGGCGATCGCCGACGACGAGGTGCTGGTGCGAGTCGAGGCGGCCGGAGTCGACCGCGGCACGTGGCACCTGCTGACAGGGCGGCCGTATCTCGCTCGCTTGGCGATCGGGCTACGCCGGCCGCGCGTAGCCGTGCTCGGTCGCGACGTGACCGGCACTGTCGTCGCCACCGGACCAGCGGCGCACCGGTTCACGGCCGGCGACTCCGTGTTTGGCGTAGCAACCGGGTCGTTTGCCGAATACGCGAGGGCCAAGGAACGGAAGCTCGCGCAAACACCCGACCGGCTTTCCGCTGTGGAGGCGGCGGTCCTCGGGATCTCGGGCATGACCGCGCTCCAGGCGATCGACGCCGCCGGCGTAAAGGCCGGTTCGACTCTGCTCGTCATTGGCGCATCCGGCGGCGTTGGCAGCTATGCCGTCCAGATCGCACGTGGTCTGAGAGCACGCGTGACCGGCGTCTCGCGTGCCGCCAAGGCCGACTTCGTTCGGTCACTCGGCGCCGAACGAGTGATCGCCTACGACCGAGCCCCCGACGGCGACCACAGCGGCCCCTACGACGCCATCATCGACACCGGCGGAGACACCTCGCTCTCCAGGCTCCGCTCGATGCTCACGCCGCGCGGCACGCTCGTGATCGTCGGCGGCGAAGGCGGTGACCCGGTGACCGGCATGGGCAGACAGCTGCACGCTCGGATCTTGTCCCCATTCGTACGCCAGCGGCTCACCTTCATCGTCAACCGCGAACGCCAGTCCGACCTCAAACGGCTCCGCGACCTCGTCGAAGACGGCACCGTCAAGCCCGCCCTCGACACCGTGTATCCACTCGATCAAGCGGATGAGGCCGTGCGACACCTGATCGCCGGGCACACGCAGGGCAAACTCGCCGTCGCCGTGAATGAACCCGCCACGACGTGACTCGGGTGCGGGGTACGCGATCGGGTGCGGCCTCCCGGAGCAGACAAGTGGCTGATCGCTCTGCGGGGGCGCATCCGGGGGCGCAGATAGTCGGCAAGGCGCGTGGTTGACCGGATTGCCTTCGGTCTCCAAAAAACCGAAGGTCGCAGGATCGAGCCGATCGGCATGTCCGCGAACCTCAAGGACGCCATGCTCTACGCTCGGATGACAGCCGGTCGTCCGACGCACTCGGCGCGAGCGGGAGGGCGTCGGCTGCCTTGACCCGGCGATCATCAGGCCGCTGCCCTTGCTTGACGAGCCGTCGGCGGATAGCGTCACGTCATCGATCAGACAGCGCGGCGCCCTGCGGCTTCGGGAGGCACCGAGGACGGTCGCCATTCCCACCCGCATGGGACTTCAACGGCACGACGCCATTGAGAGGTGCACATGAGCGCAACGACTGACCAGTTCTCGCGGGACCCGAGCGGTCTCCCGGCGGCGACGCCTTCCGAACTCGTCGAGCTGACCGAGGGCCAACTGTTCCAACTGCGGATCGCCCCGGTGACTAAGCAGCTCGGCGACGCGACCGTGCGGATGCTGGCTTACAACGGCTCGATCCCGGGACCGACGCTGAAGGTCCGCCAGGGGTCGGAGATCGACGTCGACGTCGTCAACGAGGGTGACCTGGAGGCCACCGTGCACTGGCACGGACTGCGCCTGGACAACCGCTCGGACGGCACGCACGAGACGCAGGCGCCGATCCCGATCGGCGGACGCTACTCCTGCCGCGTGGCGTTCCCGGACGCCGGCGTCTACTGGTACCACCCGCACATCCGCGAGGACTACGGGCAGGAGATGGGCCTCTACGGCAACGTCATCGTCGTCCCGGAGGACCCCGACTACTGGGGACCCGCACACCGCGAGCTGTGCCTCACGCTCGATGACGTCCTGCTCGAAGACGGTCAGGTCGCGCCCTTCAGCCGCTCGGAGACGAACTACGCGGCCATGGGGCGCTTCGGTGACACGCTGCTGATCGCCGGCGAGCCGGAGCTGCGCCTGGAGGCCAAGCCGGGTGAGGTCGTGCGCTTCTACTTCACGAACACAGCCAACACGCGCGTCTTCAAGGTCGCGTTGCCGGGCGCGCGGATGAAGCTCGTCGGCGGCGACAGCGGCCGCGTGGAGCACGAGGAGTTCGTCGAGGAGGCCGTCCTGGCACCGTCAGAGCGAGCGGTCGTCGACGTGCTGTTCGAGCGGTCCGGCGAACAGACTCTGGAGCACCGCACGCCGGACAAGATCTACCGGCTGGCGACGATCGCGGTCGGCGAGGAGCGCGCCGAGCCGTCGCTGGCGGAGGCGTTCGCAACCCTCCGCCGCGACCCCGAGCTCAGCGCCGAGCGGGAAGGGCTGGCGCCCTGGCTGGAGGCAGAGCCCGACAAGACGCTGGCCTTCGTGGCCGAGATGGACTTCGAGGCCTCCGACGGCCCCACCGTCTACGTCTGCCCGATGCACCCCGAGGTCGTCGCTGAGGAGCAGGGACACTGCCCAAAGTGCGGCATGAAGCTGATGCCGGAGGCGACGACCTACACCTGCCCCATGCACCTGGGCGTGGTCTCGGAGGCACCGGGCCGCTGCCCGGAGTGCGGCATGAAGCTCCTGCCGTCGCAGCTGGTCGCTCAGGCCGGCGGCCACGAGCACGGCCACGGCGACATGGGCGAGCACGACCACGGCCATCACGACCACGGCGACATGCACGAGCACGACCACGGCGACGCGCACGAGCAGGAGCACGAGCACGAGCACGAGCACAACCACGGTGACATGGGAGATCACACCGGGCACGACGAACCGGCGCACGCAAGCCATGGGCACGACCACGCGGCGACCGGCGGGATCGAGTGGGAAGACGACATGGTCGACGTCAACCGGATCACGACGCCGGCCAACATGCGCTGGATGCTCGTCGACCGCTCGACCGACGCCGCCAACCACGCGATCGCCTGGCAGTTCCGCGTCGGCGACCGGGTGAAGATCCGGCTCGTCAACGAGATGGACTCCGACCACCCGATGCACCACCCGTTTCACATCCACGGCGCCGGGCGCTTCCTCGTCATCGCGCGTGACGGCGAGGCCGAGCCCAACCTGGTCTGGAGCGACACGGTGCTCGTGCGCACCGGCGAGGTCGTGGACATCCTGCTCGACGTCACCAACCCGGGCCGGTGGATGGCGCACTGCCACATCGCCGAGCACCATGAGAGCGGGATGATGTTCAGCTTCGACGTCGCCCCGGCGTAGGCAGGAGCCGACCATGACGCAGATCGCCTTCCGAGATGCTGAGCCGGGTCGTCGGGAGCACGACGCCGGTTTCCTGAGGTGATCCCATGAGTCAGTCACGGCACACGGATCCGATCGGATCCATCGGGTGGACCGAGCGCACCGGAGGAGTGCTCACCACGCGCGAATGCCTGTCGCTTGCCCGGCCCCTGCTGAGGGGGGAGCTCGGCATCCTCGCCGGCCTTCTCGCGATGGCACTCCGGATGCACTCGGGGCGCCGGAGCGTCATCGACCCGGCGCGTCTCGTGCCGCCGGACTCCTCACTCGCCAGAGATGCCGAGGTGGCGGCCCAGGACCTCCTGACCCCGGCACTCCTGAACCATTCCCGCCGTGCGTACGCGTGGGGCGCGGCCCTCGCCGCCGTGCACGAGATCACGTTCGACCGTGAGCTGCTCTACCTGGCGGCGATGTTCCACGACACTGGGCTCCCGAGCCCGGTGCCCCGCGTCGACTTCACGGTGCGCAGCGCGGCGCTGGCACGAGACTTCACCAACAGCCATGGCGTGCCTGCGGATGACCGCGAGCTCGTCGCCAACGCGATCGCCATGCACTACAGCCCCGGCGTGAGCGTCGAATCCGGCGCCGAGGCATATCTGCTGTCTGCAGGCGCGGCGGTCGACGTGTTCGGGCTACGCAGTAACGAGGTACCCGACGCAGTCCGGAAGAGCGTCGTCCAGGAGTATCCCCGGTTGGGCTTTAAGCGGGAGTTCGCCGGGCTCTTCCGAGCCGAGGCCAAGCGAGTTCCTCGTGGTCGCGCGTGGTACCTGCACCGGTTCGCCATGAGCGACTTGAGCATCCGGTTCGCACCTTTCCGCGGTTGATGACACCCGCACGCTTGCCGCGCCCCTGGCGAAGCGCCTTTCCCGGCGGGCGGGGTGCTGGGTTCATAAGCCTGGCACTTCCTTGCGGATCCGCCCCCCGCCGAAGATCACGAGCGCCCTTCGGCGGCGTTCACTTCCACGCGACCTACTGAAAGAGATGCTTCCAGGTGTCGAGCAATGGTGATCCAGAACGCCTCGAGGTTGCGGTAGTCGGCGCGGGCCAGGCGGGCCTTGCGATCGGCTACTTCCTGGCTCGCCAGGGTTGCAGATTCGCGATCTTCGACCGCGCCGACGCTGTGGGCGCTGCGTGGCGCGACCGCTGGGATTCGCTCGTCCTGTTTACGCCCAGGCGCTATGACAGCCTCCCAGGAATGCGCTTCCAGGGCGAGCCGGATGGCTACCCGACGCGCGACGAGGTCGTCGCATATCTCGAAAGTTACGCGACGACTTTTGAGCTCCCGGTCGAGTTGGGCAGCACCGTCCGCTCCCTGACGAAGGGCGGGGAGGCATTCGTGCTGAGAGTCGATGGTCGCAGCGTTGAAGCCGACCAGGTCGTCGTGGCGACCGGACCGTTCCAGACGCAGCGGGTTCCCGCATGGGCGAGCGAGCTCGCGCCCGAAGTCGTGCAGATCGACAGCGCCGCCTACCGCGCGTCGAGTGATCTACCGACGGGGACAGTGCTCGTGGTCGGCGGCGGCAACACGGGCTTTCAGATCGCTACCGAGCTAGCGACGACGCATGATGTCCACCTCTCGATCGGCTCTCGGCAAGCTGCGCTACCGCAGAGACTTCTGGGCCGCGACCTCTTCTCGTGGCTGGTCGCCGTGCGATTGATGGACAAGACCGTCGACTCGAGGATCGGGCAGCGCATGCGGACTCGCGAAACGCTCGTTGGGCAGAGCCGGCGTGGGGTGCGACGGCTCGGCGTGGAGCTGAAGGCGCGTGCGGTGGGAGCGTCTGGGCGCACCGTCCGCTTCGTGGACGGCACGGAGCTCGCCGTTGACGCCGTGATCTGGGCGACCGGGTTTCGCCTCGATCACAGCTGGATCAACCTTCCGATCACGACGGAGGAGGGTGAGCTGCGCCATCGCCGCGGCGTCACCGACATCCCAGGTCTCTACTTCCTCGGCCTGCCCTGGCAGCACACACGCGGATCAGCACTGCTGGGCTGGGTCAAAGACGACGCCGAGTACATCGCACACCAAATCGCCGCCTATCGACCGACCGAATAGCGTGCGGGCAGTTCGCAGAGGGCGCGCATATGTGCACGAGCGGCGAGTTGCGCGCCTTTTCGGGCGCATCGCGTTGTCGATGACACAGCAATTTTCCCTGTTCAGCGGGACTCCCGGTGTACCGCTCGCTCGAGGTCAGCGTGCGGTGTCGAACATCTACAGGCGGCACGGGCGTCCGAGTAGCGAGACATCGCTGCTCAAGACGCTTTCGGGCACGTCGTCGAGCCGGCGGAACCGTGCTGGAGCGGGTCAGGGAGTGCGACGAGCAAGCAACGCCGTATCCAGCTAGCGGCGATGCGGTCTCCAAATCCGAGGGCCGTCGGATCGAGCCGATCGGCATGAACGCAAAGCTCAAGGACGCCGCACGCTACGCTCGCATGATTACCGGTCGTCCGACTTTCTCGAGTCGTCCGTAGTCGGATCATGGGTGGACTGCACTTTCTGCGCCGGTATGACTGTGCGGACAAAGGGCAGTCCGTCGGAGACAGTCTGGTCGCTGTCTCGAAAAACGTTAGGGCGGCTTCGACGTTCGTCGTCGACGTCCGTGCCGGGCGCGAGCGGCAGATCCAGCCGCGCACGCACGGGCGAGGAGCTCGTGCGAAGGGGCGCTTCTCGGTAGCCGACCGATCTGCAACGCGAAGCGATTCGGAAGCAGCTATGCGGTGGCTGGCGGCGCGTCGATGGATCCGCTGCTGCGGCGTAGTAGAGCGACACCGAGGCTTGCCATGAAGATGAAGAACGCGAGGAAGCCTATAAAGCTGATGCCCTCGACGATGCTTGATAGCGGCGATAGGAGGCCGAGCCAGCCGGCGAAGACGGCCGAGACGATGCCCACCCAGCCGATCCAGCGTGGCGCGGCTGAGGTCTTCAGCACCGCGATCGCGAAGAGCGGTGTCGTGACGCCCCAGACGAGGATGTCTCCGAAGTAGTTCATCAGCAGGCAGAACTGCGCAAACGTGTCGGCCGTGACGGCCAGTGAGGCCCGCGTCGCCTGGTTTGCCTCGACGTAGCGCGGCGCAAGTTCGAGAGCGATCGCGATCGGCGTCGCGTGCGAGATGGTCACGAGCACCATGCCAGCCACGCCGGCGACGGGGGCAATGATCATCAGTGGCCCGGCGTGTCGTAGCGCGTCGTAGAAGCCGAGGAACGCCAGCAGCGCGAAGAGTCCCGCGAACACCGTGACCGATGCACCGGCGACGAAGAGGTCGCCCGCATCCTGCACGTCCGCGATCCACTCGCGACCGTCCTTGCCGGTCGGCGGAATGAGCACCTGCACACCACTCGACGCCATCAAGGCGATGCCGACGACGAATCCGGCAACGAGGATGACCGCGCCCACGGCCCCAGCTTTGACGAGACCGATGGTTCTCATCACCGCCTCCCTCGCGCGACCACGTCTGAAGGTGCGATCATCCACCCGCGCCGCCGCCCCGTCAAGTTCGCACCGAGGGTCGGGCGTGACCCACTCGTTCACGCCCGCGCCCAACGATGCGAACGCCCAGCTAGCGACGCAGCCTCTCTCGACGCGGGCGCCGGCTACGCGAGCCGGCCGAGGACGGTGCCGAACAGCGCGTGGCGCCAGGTAGCCTGCGCGAACGCGCGCGGATTGGTCAGCAACGGAGGGACTCCGGGCTCACCGCGCGCCGGGTGGTAGCGATCGATCAGGTAACAGAGCGGATACAGACCAACATGCTCGACGAGGGCCATGGTGAGCGCGAGCTTGCGCGAGCCGACCGGGACTACGCGGCGAACCTCGTAATGCGAAAGCCCGAACAGCGCTCCGTTGAGCGCGTGGATCGCGAGCCCCGCGGCGCGCCAATGAGGACCACGCGTCACCGCCTTGCCGAGAACGGCAACGTCCGAGTAGCCACAGCGAAAGATCCGCTGGTCGACCGGCTCCTGCAGCGCCCACACGCTCGCTGCCGTGGCCCCGGCAGCAGCCGCTCGTGGTCGCCCGCTCACCGACGCAGTCTGCCAGGGCTCGCCTGCCTCTCGAGCGATGGCCCCCAATCGGCGCTCGCGGATGAACGTCACGGCCTCACCGCATCGATGAACTCGATCCCGGGATCCTCCGCGCCGGCGGTTTCTGCTGGCCCTGTCTCCTATCCCGTCGGAAGCGTGTGGTCGACTCCCGCGCGACAGGCGCGGCCTCGGCCGGCCGGGATGTCGAACGGCGAGGTGGCAAGATCGGGTAGGTCGCGCGCTACGCTCAGCACCGTCGTCCGCCGCGAGCGGGTCGTTCCGGGTCGGGCTGTGCGGTGGACTGCACTTTCTGCGCCGGTACGACGTTGCTCGGAAAGGGCGGTCCGCTCTCTGCTCGCTCACTCTGTCTGGGCGCTGGAGGCGCTTGCGTGAACCTTCACGCGACGCGCCACGAACGTGGGTCGCTGGTGCTCGGAAGGCATGACGGGGGACGCGCTGCGCAGACTCGCCGCGCGATTGTGACAGCGAGATCTGACGAGAGTCGCGTCGCGAGCCGCGAAGCCCTCCGACTTGCAGTTTAGAAAGCCGTTGCTGACCCGGACGGGCGTTGGGATCGCGGGCCTGCGCGCCTCCCGGGGCGCCTCCCGATTTGAGTTCGATGCGTCGAAATCTGAGCCAGCCGTCGGCTCGCTACGTCGGCGCGGTCCTGGTCGTGACAGCGGCCACCGCGTCT
>JALYLC010000082.1 GCA_030774435.1 Actinomycetota bacterium | reverse complement strand
GAGAAGGACGATCGCTTCGTTCACTTCCGCTCCGAGCATTTCAAGGACGTGCTCACGACGATGGCCGCGCTCGCGGCCGAGCACGTGTTCTACGGCGAGAACACGAGCGGCGTCGGCGGCGACATGTCCAGCGTCGCGCACCAGGCCGCGATCATGGTGGGCCACTCCGCCATGCCCCCTGAGCGCATACCGCTGCCCGCGACAATGACCCGCAGCGAGGAGGAGGCCGCGCGCAAGAAGCTCGACGACTACTTCCTCGACACGGGCGGCAAGCTGCTCGCTGTCGCATCACTCGGCGACCACTACGCAAATGTGCTGCGGGCGCCCGACAAACGGGCGATGGCCGCGCGCATCATCGGGCACGCCTACCTCGTCGCCTACAAGTTCGCCGAGCAGAACAAGGAGGCGATCTCCCGGGTCGCGGACGAGCTCGTTGAGCGCCGCGAGCTGAATGGCGATGAGATCACCGAGCTGATGAACTCGCTGCACCTCAAGCTTGCGGTGGTCGACTACCTGGAGGAGCGCACGTGGCCACGCCTGTGACCAACGAGACGGCGGCCGCCCCGCCGCCCAAGGTCCATCGCCGGCGCTTCGCGATGTTCTACGCCTCCCTCGCCCTGCTGCTCGCGGTCGGCGCCGCGACCGGAGTCCACCTGGCGACGCGCACGATCGTGAAGCCCAAGCCGTGGGCCAGCTGGGCACCAGTCGAGACCTCGCCCGAGGGCAAGGTGCGCAACATCGCGGACTACGTGCAGAACCTCTACGTCGCCCCGAGCGGCAAGAACCTCACGACGGTGCGCGGCGGGCCGCTCTCGGTCGGCAGCGACCCGGCGGTGCTCGTCAAGCCCGATGCCAAGGCCACGGCGACCGGCGGCTACAAGTTCTTCGACGGCCCGTCAGTCGAGTACCAGCTCTGCGGCAACACCACCAAGGGCAACTGCACGATCGACCAGAAGAAGATCACTCCGAACCAGTCCGGGGCGCTGACGCGCCGCATGGCCTACGAGCTCGCCCTGATGACGTTCCACTACGTCCCGGAGGTCAAGAACGTGGCCGTCCTGCTGCCTGCCGTCGTGAAGGGCCAGAAGGCACGCATGCTGGTGCTCGAGCGCGGCGACGTGAAGGATCCGAAGTCGCTCTCGGCCGGGCTCGAGGTCGTCCCGATCAAGGAGCTGAAGGACGGGAAGAACGCCGGGCTGCCGAACAGCAACCAGGCGACCGACATCGCCAAGGTCACCGACTCCTTCATCTTCCACTACGAGGTCACGGCGACCAGCGACAACCAGCCCGTCTACCTGATCACGCCGCTCCTGATCTCGGACACCGCGGGCAAGGCGTCCGGCCTCTCGGGCTAGCGGGATCGCTCGACGGCGCGCCGCGCCTCGAGCTCATAGCGGTTGCTCGCGTAGCCGCGCAGGTACGAGAGCGGCATGCGCAGCGGCCGGTGCTGCATCTGCCAGACGTGGCAGAGCTCGTGCGTGAGGAGGTCGCCGTCGTCCAGGTGCGCCGGATCGCGCACGAAGATCACGAAATGCGTGGCGTAGCCGTCGAAGCGTCGCAGCCACGGCAGGCGGAAGAGCCACGGCGCCACCACGAGCCGCACGCCCGCGAGCCGCACCGGCCGCGGGTAGAGCTCGAGCCGGTCGAGCCGCGCCTTGGCGCTTGCGAGCGCAGGGTGTGCCATCGCACCGAAGAGTCCTGCATAAACCGGGGTCAGGCACCCCGGCTCGTGCAGGTGCGCAACTCGGGGTCAGACCCCGGTTTGTGCGCCTGTGCTACTTGACCTCGACGCTCGCCCCGGCCTCTTCCAGCTCGCCCTTGAACTTGTCGGCCTCGTCGCGCGGGACGCCGGACTTGATCGCCTGCGGTGCGCCGTCGACGAGGTCCTTCGCCTCCTTGAGGCCCAGGCCCGTGGCCGCCTTGACGACCTTGATCACCTGGATCTTCGAGGCGCCCGCGGCCGTCAGCACGACGTCGAACTCGGTCTGCTCGGCCTCTTCCGCGGCCTCTCCCCCACCGCCGCCGGCA
>JALYLC010000081.1 GCA_030774435.1 Actinomycetota bacterium | reverse complement strand
GGCCTCGAGGCCGCGGCGACCGCCCCGCCGGCGAGCGAGGCTCCATCCGGCGGCGAGGTCGTCTGCGTGCTGCGGGGCGTCGCCAAGGGCTACGGCAGTGGCGCCGGCGCACACCCGGTGCTGGCCGGCTTCGAGGCAGCGTTCACGCGCGGCCGGCTGGTGGCCGTCGAGGGACGTTCCGGCTCCGGCAAGACCACCCTGCTGCACTTGATCGCAGGCCTGGAGCGCCCCGACGCAGGGTCGGTCGTCGTCGCGGGCGCCGACCTCGGCGAGCTCGACCGCGAGGCGCTCGCCGCGCACCGCCGCGATCACACCGGCTGGGTCGGCCAGGAGCCGGGACTCGTGCCCTTCGCCACTGCGCTCGAGAACATCCTGCTCGCCCAGGAGATCCACCACGGCGGCCGTGCACCCGAGCATGAGCTCGAGGCCCGCGCCTGGCTCGAGCGCCTGGGCCTCGCCGACTGCGCCGACCGCGCCGCCGACCGCCTCTCCGCCGGCGAGCGCCAGCGGGTCGCCATCGCCCGAGCCCTTGCGCGCCGTCCCGACGTCGTGCTCCTGGACGAGCCCACCGCCCGCCTCGACCAGGAGAGCGCAGCGCTCGTGGCCGGCCTCCTCGTCAGCGCAGCGCGCCTCTCCAACGCCGCCGTGATCTGCGCAACGCACGACGTCCTCCTGACGGAGCGCGCAGACGACGTGATCCGCCTCGGCGAGCTCTGAGCCTACAGGCGGGGGCAGGCGCGGACTCGTCCTCGGTCAGTCCTCGCCGAGGTAGGTCTTGCGCACGGCCTCGTTGCCGCGCAGCGCCTCGGCCGTGTCGGCCAGCGCCACCTTGCCCGTGCCGAGCACGTAGCCTCGGTGCGCGATCTCGAGCGCCATGAGGGCGTTCTGCTCCACCAGCAGCACCGTCGTCCCCTGCGTGTTGATCTCGACGATGACCTCGAAGATGCGCTCCACGAGCACGGGCGCGAGGCCCATCGAAGGCTCGTCGAGCAGCAGCAGGCGCGGTCGCGCCAGCAGCGCCCGGCCCATCGCGCACATCTGCTGCTCGCCGCCCGAGAGCGTGCCGGCCTTCTGCGATTTGCGCTCGGCCAGGCGCGGGAAGAGATCGAAGACGCGGTCGAGGTCCTCTGCGATGCCCGCCTTGTCCGTGCGCTGGAACGCCCCCATTTCGAGGTTCTCGAGCACGGTCATGCGCCCGAACAGACGCCGGCCCTCCGGAGACTGCGCCACGCCCGCCTTGACGATCTGCGTTGCGCTGCGACGCGTCAGATCGTCGCCGTCGAACTGGATGCTGCCCTTGCGCGGCCGCAGCAAGCCCGAGATCGTCTTGAGCGTCGTGGACTTGCCGGCGCCATTCGCCCCGAGCAGCGTGACGATCTCACCGTCGCCGACGACCAGCGAGACGCCCTTGAGCGCGTGGATCGCCCCGTAATAGGCGTGCACCCCGTCGAGGGCGAGCAGCGGCGTCGCAGGGGTGCCGGCGGCGACGGCGCTCACGTGGTCGCCCTCGTCCCCAGGTAGGCCTCGCGCACGCGTTCGTTCGCGGTCACCTCGGCGGGCGCGCCCTCGGCGATCTTCTCACCGTGGTCGAGCACCGTGACGCGCTCGGAGACGCCGAGCACGACCCGCATGTCATGCTCGATCAGCAGCACCGTGAGGCTGCGCTCGTCGCGCACCTTGCGTACGAACTCGGTGAAGGCCTGCGTCTCCTGCGGGTTCATGCCGGCCGTGGGCTCGTCCAGCAACAGCAGCTTGGGCTCGGTCGCGAGCGCGCGCGCAACCTCGAGCCGCCGCTGGTCGCCGTAGGCCAGGTTGCGGGCGTACTCCTGCTCCGCACGCTTGGGAACGCCGCAGTAGGCAAGCAGCGCGCGCGCCTTCTCGCGAGCCTCCGCCTCCTCGCGCCGCTGCAATGGAGAGCGGAGGATGCTGCGGAAGATGCCGCTGTGCAGGCGGGAGTGCATGCCGACCAGCGTGTTCTCGAGCGACGTCATCGTGCCGAAGAGGCGGATGTTCTGGAACGTGCGGCCGATGCCGAGCGCGGTGATCTGGTGCTGGGGCATCCCCACGATGTCCTGGCCGTCGAAGACGATCTCGCCCGCCGTCGGCGTGTAGGCGCCCGTCAGCATGTTGAAGAACGTCGTCTTGCCCGCGCCGTTGGGGCCGATCAGGCTCGTGATCGAGCCGCGCGGCACGACGAAATCCACGTCCTCGACGGCCACGAGCCCACCGAACTCCTTGCGGACGCCACGCGCCTCGAGCAGCAGGTCGTCGCTCATATCGGCTGTGCCTCGATGAGCTCCTCGAGCTCCTCTTCCTCGTGCAATTCGTGGCGGCGACGCGCGCTCGGCAGCAGGCCCTCGGGCCGGAAGAGCATGAACGTCACGATCGCGGAGCCGTAGATGAGGTACGAGTACTCCGAGATGTCGATGTTCGCGCCCGTGACCGAGTTGAACGTGTGCCCGGCTGCGAACAGTCCCTGGTAGTTGACGTAGGCCAGCAAGAAGCCGCCGAGCGCGACGCCCCAGACGTTGCCCATGCCGCCCAGGATGACCATGCAGAGCACGAAGATCGAGACCTGGAGGTTGAAGGCATTCGGCGACGTCGCTCCTGCCTGGAGCGTGATCAGGCAACCGGCCGCGCCGCCGAAGAAGGCCCCGATCAGATACGCCAGCGTCTTCAGCCGCATGAGTGGAACGCCCATCGCGGCGGCCGCGTCCTCGTCCTCGCGAATGGCGATCCAGGCGCGGCCGAGGCGCGAGTCGCGCAGCAGCAACGAGGTCGCGATCGCGATGCCGAGCAGCGCGAGCGCGCTCCAGTAGTACCAGGTCGAGTCGACCTGCTCGACGAAGTTGCTCGGCAGGAACGGCAGTGCGCTGTGCAGGCCGTTCCCGAAGCCGAGGCCGTCGATGCCGGTCAGGCCGAACGAGCCGTTCGTGAGGTTGAAGCCGCCGATGTGGTCGCCGTTGCGCACGAACTGCGGGATGATCTCGCCGAAGCCGAGCGTCACGATCGCCAGGTAGTCGCCACGCAGGCGCAGCGTGGGAATGCCGATCAGCACCCCCAGCAGGGCCGAGAAGATCGCGGCGATCAGGATCACGCTCCACGGCGTGAGGTGGATGCCGAGCGTGCCCTGCGGCACCGTGCCGCCGAAGATCCACGAGCGCGGGCTGTGCAGGCCGCCGCCGAATTGCTGCGAGGCCAGCCAGCCGGCGACGTACGCGCCGGCGGCGAAGAACGCCACATAGCCGAGGTCGAGGAGGCCCGCATAGCCGACCACGACGTTCAGCCCGACGCCCATGACCGTGAACGCCACGATCACGAACGCGGTCGAGGTGTCGGGGATCCACTGCGACGACTGCGGCAGGACGTGGTGGTAGAACCACGGGTAGAGCACGAGCAGCGCCAGCAGGACGCCGAGCGCCGGGCGCGATCGCAGGCGCGCCGAGATCTGCTCTCTCATGCGCGCGTCGAGAGCGCCTCGCCGAGCAGGCCCTGGGGCCGGAAGACGAGGATCAGGATGAGCAGGATGAAGACGATCGACTCCGTCCAGTCCGGGCCCGGAGTGTGCCAGGAGAGGCCGTTGTTGAAATTCTCGATCAGGCCGATCATGTAGCCGCCGAGCGCAGCGCCGGCCATGTTGCCGATGCCGCCGAGCACGGCGGCCGTGAACGCGAACAGGCCGAGCCGGAAGCCGAGATCGAAGCGCGCCTGGGTGAAGTACGCGAAGTAGACGAAGCCGCCGACGCCCGCGAGCGCCCCGCCGATGCCGAAGGCGAATGAGATCGCGCGGTCGACATCGATGCCCATCAGCCGCGCCGCATCACGATCCTGTGCGGTCGCCCGCATCGCCTTTCCCCAGCGCGTGGCCGTGACCAGCCAGACGAGGGCGAGCAGGACCGGAATCGTGATGAGCAGGACGATCAGCTTGTCCCACCCGTAGGCCTGGTTGCCGATGTAGAAGATCGCCCCGTTCGGCAGGAGCGCATTGGAGCTCTTGTACGAGAAGCCGAAGATGACGCCGATCAGATTGGACAGCACGAACGACATGCCGATCGCCGTGATCAGCGGGGCCAGCCTGGGTGCGTTGCGCAAGCGCCGGTAGGCGACGCGCTCGATCGTCATGTTGAGCGTCGCGCAGAAGATTGCAGAGCAGATCAGCGCGAGCAGGAGGGTGCCGAAGAGAAAGAGCCCGGATTGCGAGCCGTCGAGCCCGATCCAGCTGACCGCCACCGTATAGGTCACCATCGCCCCCCACGTGAACACGTCGCCGTGGGCGAAGTTGATGAGCTCGAGGATGCCGTAGACGATCGTGTAGCCGAGCGCTACGAGCGCGTAGATCGAGCCGTTCGTGATGCCCGCCAGGAACACCAACGCGAACTGCTTGGGCTCGCGGGCGATGTTCTCGACGAGCCAGAGCGCGACGAGTCCCAGCAGGCAGATGCCGACGATCGCGTTGGCCCGCCCCCGGAAGCGCGGAGCGAGCGCGAGAATGGGCCGACGTGCCGTGCTGTCGGACGCCATCCTCGCGCTCCTCCGGTCGTTCGCGCTCGGCTAGCCCTGGCCGAGGGCCTTGATCGCCAGCGAGGCCGGCGGGTTGATGACCGTGATGATCTTCTGCTGGCCACCCACGTACTGATCGACCGTGACGCCACCGAGGTTCGGATCGCCCGTGTTGTCGATCTTGAACGCCCCGATGATGCCCTTCGGGAAGCTCTGGTTGTAGAGGCCCTTCGTGATCGACGCGCGCGTGCCGTTGCTCTTGGTGATCGCGTTCGCGAGCACGAGGAAGGCCTGTGCGCCGTAGGCGGTATAGGCCTCGAGGTGGTCGACCTTGTAGGTCTTCTTGTACGCGGCCACGAAGGCCTTGCCGTTCGCGTTGGTGAGCGCGTTCGGATCCTGGCCGCCGATCGTGACGTACATGCCCTCGGCCGCAGCGCCCGCGTCGGTCACCGTCGCGGAGTCGTTGAAGCCGTCAGGTCCCAGCAGCAGCACCTTGCTGTTGTCGCCGAGCACCTTGACCTTGTCCTTGATCAACTGGCCTCCGTGGAGCGAGATCAGGCCACCGAGGAAGACCGCCTGCGGGTTCTTGGCGGCGACTGCCTGGTAGAGCGACTGGTAGTCGGGCTGATTGGCGTCCCACTTGTCGTTGCCGAGCACGGTGATGCCGAGCGCCTTGCACGCATTCACGAAGTTATTCGCGATGCCGCTGCCGTAGGCCTCGCCGTCGTTCAGGACGTAGACGCTCTTGATGCCCTTCTGCTGCAGGAACGTCGCGTCGGCCGCGCCCTGGAAGTTGTCCGGCACGGCGACGCGCGCATAGTTGCGCTTGCCGGACGGGAAGTACTTGCCCGGCTCGCCGGGCACCCCGGTGGGCTTCGTGAGCCCGACGTAGGTGTTGGCCGGGCTGACCATCGCGATGCCGCCGCCCGGAGCGCGGTTGAGAACCGGGGCGATGATCTCTGCGCAACCCGAGTTGAAGGTGCCGATCAGGCCCAGGAAGTTCTTGACCGTCTTGTATCCGCTGGCATTGTTGGTGCACGTCTGCGAATCCCACGATCCCTTGGCCGCCGTGGAGTCGTCGCACGACGCGTACGTGATCGTCTTGTCGCCGATCTTGAAGTTCATCTGCTTCAGCTCGAGTCGGATCGCCGCGACGATTTGCACCGCGAGCGGGCGCAGCGAGCCCTGCAGGGGCAGGTCGCTGGCGATCACGTACTTGCCCTTACCGAACGTATGACACGTGTTCGGCAGGCCCGCGAGGCGGTTTGCCGAGGTCGGGCGGGCGATGCTGCTTGCCGTTGTGACCGCTGCGACCAGCGCGAGGAGCGCTAGCGCAACCGTGAATCTCCGCAACTTCATGCTGTACGTGCCTCCTTGGTTGGCTGACCCCGCCAGTCGCCATGGTGTGACCCGGGGTTGTACCAGGCAGTGCGGGCGCGGGCAACTACGCGGGTGTGCAGTGCGCACACCTGTCGTGTCTCAGACGTGTTCGCCGGACTGGGGTTAGGCGTGCAAGTCCGCCTGTCCCCGTGCCTGCCCCCCGTTCGGGCGGGTCGCTCCCGGTCGGAGGTTCGTGGTGCCGCCGCCCCCATCCCCACACTCTGTTGCGGGGCACTTCGATTTCCGACGGGACGGGGTCGAGCGACGCATGGCTCTTCAGCAATGGACTCAGCACGCGCACGCGCCGGCGCCGCCGGCGGCGTTCACGGTTGCGCGCCCCGAACAGAGCCTCACGGCGTGAGACGGCGCCTGCTGCGGCGGCCCCGCACGCTGCTCGCGCTGACTGCCGCGATCGTCAGCTTCGGCGTGTTCTCGAGCAGCATCGGCAGCGGCGCGCTGCCGGCGGACTCGCTGCCGAAATTCGGCGTGACGACCGGCAACGGCTCCCTTTCCACGATCGCAGAGCTGGGGGACGTCAACGGCGACGGCTTCGGCGACTACGCCGTGGGCCTGCCCTCCGCCGATGTCGGCGGCAGCGCCGACGCGGGCATCGTCTACGTCTTCCTCGGGCACAGCGGCGCGCTGCCCGCCACTCCCACGGCCGTCAACCTCGCCGGCGCCGCGTTCACGATCAGCGGCCACGCGGGCGAGATGCTCGGATACACAATCGTGGGGGACGACGTCAACGGCGATCACCTCGCCGACATCGCGATCGGCGCGCCGATGGCGGGAGCGCCGGGCAAGAGCGGCGGGGGTGCCGTCTACGTCGTCTTCGGAAGCGCCAGCCCCACGGATGTGTCGACGACCTCGCTCTCGGCCGCAGCCCTGACGACCGATCCGGGCCATCCGACCTCGACCGTCGGCAGCCGCTACGACGGCTTCCAGCAGAACTCGCACACCGGGATGTCGCTGGCAGCGCTGCCCGACGTCAACGGCGACGGCCTCAACGACCTCGCGGTGGGTGCACCCGACGCCGATCTCCACATCACCGGTGGCGGCGGCGTGGCCGTGCTCTACGGCAAGCCGGAGGGCGTGCACATCACGCTCAACGACCTCTGGGAGAAGGCGTACCCGTACTTCTTCCACATCGACTTCCCCGCGCTCGCCGACCAGCACGTCGGCACGAGCGTCGCGAGCGTCGGCGACATGACCGGCGACGGTCTGCCGGACATCGCGATCGGCGCGCCGCAGGCCGACTTCAACGGTGTCGACTCCGGCTCGGTCTGGATCATCAGCGCGCACATTCCGCCCATCGTCGGCTGCACGCAGCCCGTCCCACCGCAAACCGTCGTGGCTCCCGGCAGCGTCTGTCCCTGGATCAAGCTCAACAGCCTTACGGCCGCGCAGGGCTACCGCATCGACGGTGCCGCGGCAGGCGACGAGCTCGGCAGCTCGCCGGCCGGCGTCGGCGACCAGAACGGCGACGGCATCCGCGACGTCGCGATCGGGGCGGACGCCGCATCGCCGGAGGGGCGCCTCGGCGCCGGCGAGGTCGTCGTCGTGACCGGGCGAGCGGGCGGCGCGACGCGCAA
>JALYLC010000080.1 GCA_030774435.1 Actinomycetota bacterium | reverse complement strand
GTATTGCCACCCTGCGCGTCGCGTGCGCCGGCGCGGTGACGGTCCGGCTGGCCTTGGCGCCGGGGCGTGTGCTCGTGCGGATCGCGCCTCGTCGGCTGCCGCTCCGCCTCCGGGTGATCCCGCAGAGCCGCTCGGCGCCGACGGTCGCGCGGGTCAGCGGCCGCCTGGCCGAGTTGCGGGGGCACGATCTCGTGCTCGAGGCGCTCACGGCCACCGGCTGGCACCGCGTCGGCCTCGTGCGCGCCGATGGCGCCGGCAGCTTTGCGACCTCGTTCGCCATCCTGCACGCCGGCCAGTTCGCGCTGCGGGCGCGCGCCCCCGCCCTGGCCGGCGCCGCGAGCGCGCCCTTCGTGCTCACGATGCGCTGAGTTCGAACGCCAACTCGGGCTCCCGGCCTGCGGACGCCCCCTCCGCTGCTGCTTCCAGCGCGGGCCTTCGGCCCGGAACCGCCAGGGCCAGCAGCGCGCCGGCCGCGAGCACGATCGCCCCGATCCACACGGCGGGCACGAGGCCGTCGACGAAGCCCTGCCCGCTGAGCACGTTGCCCTCGCGGCTGAACACGCTGGCGAGCACCGCGACGCCGAGCGTGCCGCCGACCTCGCGGATGGCGTTGTTGGCGCCGCTGGCCTTGCCCTCGTCGCTGCGGGCGACGCTCGAGAGGATCATGTTCGAGACGGGTGCGAAGACCAGCGCCATGCCGATCCCGGCCAGCACGAAGGGTACGATCAGGCTGCCGTAGGCCACCGTCGGCGAGGCCACGCTGGCCAGCCAGCCGAGCGCGGTCGCCTGCAGCGCGAGCCCGGTGAACATCAGCGGCCGGCTGCCGATGCGGTCGGAGTACAGGCCCGCGAGCGGGGCGACGAACATCGGCATCAACGTCCAGGGCAGCGTGCGCACGCCCGCGTCGAAGGCCGAGTAGCCCTGCACGGTCTGCAGGAACTGCGCCAGCAGGAAGATCGACCCGAAGATGCCGAAGTTCATGATCAGCGAGACGCCGTTGGTGGCACTGAATGCGCGGCTGCGGAAGAGGCGCAGCGGCAACATCGGTGCGGGTGCGCGCCGCTCCCAGGCGACGAACGCCGCGAGCAGGACGAGCGCCAGCGCCAACACGCCGACGATCTCGGCCGACAGCCAGCCCTGACCGTTCCCGCGCACGATGCCCCAGACGAGGGCGAGCAGACCCGAGCTCGCGAGCACGAGACCGCGCACGTCGAGCACGCCGTCCGGGCCGTGGCTCTCGTCGAGCACGCGGTAGGCGAAGGGCGCGAGCAGGACGCCGATGGGCACGTTGAGCAAGAAGATCCACTGCCACGAGAGCCCGTCGACGACGGCGCCGCCGACGACCGGCCCGAGCGCGACGGCGAGGCCGCTCAGGCCCGACCAGATGCCGATCGCGAGGCCGCGCCGGTCTGCCGGAAACGCCGCCGAGAGCAGCGTGAGGCTGAGCGGCATGACGAGGGCAGCGCCTAGGCCCTGCACGCTGCGGGCGGTGATCAGGAGCCCGCTCGACGAGGCCAGGGCGGCGCCCAGCGAGCCGGCCGTGAAGATCGCGAGGCCGAGCGAGAAGATGCGCCGGCGCCCGAAGCGGTCGCCCAGCGACGCGCCGGTCAGCAGGAGGGCCGCGAACGTGAGCGTGTAGGCGTTGACGAACCAGCCGAGCTGCGCGATCGATGCGCCCAGGTCGGCGCGGATGCTCGGCAGCGCGTTCGTGACGACGAGGTTGTCGAGCGTGACCATGAAGACGGCCGCCCCGGTGATGACCAGTGCAAGGGCTCGGCGGCGGCTGTCGGGTGCGGGCGCGGCTTCCATCCCCACTCCTTGTTATTGGTTGATTACTACCTTGCGCCGGATAGTAGTAATCGACTGATACCATGTCAAGGAATGAACGAGAAACCCGCACGGCACACCGCCGACGAGCGACGCATCGAGATCACCGCGGCAGCGGCGATCGAGTTCGCGCGCCGCGGACTCGAAGGAGCGACGACCGATCGCATCGCCGAGCGCGCAGGCGTGTCACAGCCGTATGTCGTGCGCCTGTTCGGCACCAAGAAGGCGCTCTTCCTGGCCGTCGCCAATCGCGCGTTCGAGCGCGTGGCCGATGCCTTCCGGGCGGCGGCGGTGGGGGAGGGCCCCGACGAGCGCCTCGAGAACATGGGCGCCGCCTACGTGGCGCTGCTCAGCGACCGCGACGAGCTGGCGCTCCAGCTGCAGCTCTACGCGGCGGCCTACGACCCCGAGATCCGCACCTGCGTCGCAACGCGCTTCGCTCAGCTGCACGAGCTGTGCGGCGAGCTCTCGGGCGCCGAGCCGAAGCGGCTGCGGGAGTTCATCGCCCAGGGCATGCTCTGCAACGTCGCCGCAGCGCTCGACATGCCGCAGATCGCGTGGGACGAGAACTGGGCGCGCGAACGGCTGAGCGAGCTCGGCGGAGGAGCCGCCGAGGCGGCTGGGCAGGCACCTGCGAAAGCCGTTGCTATCGTCGATCCGTGAGCACGGCTACCGACGCAACCGACCAGCTGCTTGCAGGGCTGAACCCCTCCCAGCGGGAGGCCGTGACCCTGCCCGACGGGCCCGCTCTCGTGATCGCGGGGGCCGGCTCGGGCAAGACGCGCGTGCTCACCTCGCGCATCGGCTACCTGCTCGCGGAGGGTCGCGCGCGCCCGCACGAGGTACTCGCGATCACGTTCACGAACCGGGCTGCGGCCGAGATGCGCGAGCGCGTCGACCTACTCGTGGGCGCCTCGCGCGGCATGTGGGTGATGACGTTCCACGCCGCCTGCGGGCGCATCCTGCGGCGCGAGGCGGACCGCCTCGGCTACCGCTCGAACTTCACGATCTACGACCAGGCCGACCAGGTGCGGGTCGTCAAGGCGTGCCTCGAGGAGCTGGGCCGCGACCCGAAGCGCTTTCCGCCGCGCGGCATCCATTCGCGCATCTCGTCGGAGAAGAATCGCCTGATCTCGGCGGCGCAATTCCGCGAGAACATCGGCAACTTCTTCGAGCAGGTCGTGGCCGACGTCTTCGAGCTCTACGAGCGCCGCCTGCACGCCTCCAACGCGATGGACTTCGACGACCTGCTCGTGCGTAGCGTAGATCTGCTGGAGAGCTTCGATGACGTGCGCGAGCGCTGGCAGGGCGCCTTCAACCACCTGCTCGTCGACGAGTACCAGGACACCAACCACGCGCAGTACCGCATCGTGCGCCTGCTCTCCGACGCCCACCGCAACGTCTTCGTGGTGGGCGACGTCGACCAGGCCATCTACACCTGGCGCGGCGCCGACATCCGCAACATCCTCGATTTCGCGCGCGACTTCCCGGACGCCCGCGTCGTGCGCCTGGAGCAGAACTACCGCTCCTCGCAGCGCATTCTCGACGCCGCCAACGCGGTCATCGAGAACAACGCGGGCCGGATCGAGAAGCGGCTCTGGAGCGACCTCGGCACCGGCGAGCCCATCCGCGTGATCGAGGCCGAGGACGAGCACGACGAGGCGCGCATCGTCGCGGCACGCATCGGCGGCCTGCTCGAGGCCGGGGCGAGCGCGTCGGACATCGCCGTCTTCTACCGCACGAACGCGCAGTCGCGGGTGCTCGAGGACCTGCTCGTCCGCCATGGCGTGCCCTACCAGGTGATCGGCGGCCCGCGCTTCTACGAGCGCGCCGAGATCAAGGACGCGATGGCGTACCTGAGCGTGCTCGACAACCCGAGCGACGAGATCTCCCTGCGCCGCATCATCAACCAGCCGCGGCGCGGCATCGGCGATGCCAGCGTCGATCGGCTGGCGGCCACTGCGGGCTTCGGCGGCCGCTCGCTGTGGACGGCGCTGGAGGATCCCGAGGCGGCCGGGCTGGGCACCGCATCGGCGCGCTCGGTGCGCGCGTTCCGGGGGCTGATGGACGACCTGCGCGACCGCGCCGTCGAGCTGCCGGTGGGCGATCTGCTCGAGCTCCTGCTCGAGCGCACCGGTGTGATCGAGACGCTGGAGGCCGAGCGCACGATCGAGGCCACGGGCCGCATCGAGAACCTCCAGGAACTCGTAGGCGTCGCGCGCGAGTACGTCGCGCGCTCCGAGGAGCCGTCGCTCGCGGGCTTCCTGCAGGAGGTCTCGCTGACCGCCGACGCCGACGCGCTGGCCGCCGACGAGAACGGCTCAGGCCGCGTGACGCTGATGACGCTCCACAACGCCAAGGGCCTCGAGTTCGACGCGGTCTTCGTGATCGGCATGGAGCAGAACCTGTTCCCGCATGCCCGGTCGATCGAGGAGGCGAACATCGAGGAGGAACGCCGCCTCTGCTACGTGGCGATCACCCGCGCCCGGCGCGAGCTGGTGCTCGTGTACGCCCGCCAGCGCACGCTGTTCGGTGCGCGCGGCTTCAACGCACCCTCGCAGTTCATCGCCGAGATCCCCGAGAACCTGATCGAGCACGAGCGGCGGCCGGCCCC
The DNA here is from genome assembly GCA_030774435.1 of Actinomycetota bacterium. GTDB lineage: Bacteria > Actinomycetota > Thermoleophilia > Gaiellales > JALYLC01 > JALYLC01. The sequence continues at coordinate 5,867 of JALYLC010000080.1, read as the reverse complement.
ATTCGGCTCGACGGGGCGTGGCGGCAGCGGCGGCTGGCAACCTTCGAGCGCGGGCGCCACGACGCAGCTCCAGGGAATCGCCCCGCGCGACGACGCGCCGCAGCTCTCGGTGGGCGACAACGTCGTGCACGACCAGCTCGGCGAAGGCGTCGTCACGGGAACGGCCGATGGCGGCCAGGTGATCGTGCGCTTCCGCTCCGACGGCTCCGAGCGCCGGCTCCTGCTGGCCTACGCGCCGCTCAAACGCCTCTGATCCCGGGGGCCCTCGCCTCACGCCCGCTGGTATCATCGCCCCCGCGGGGCGATTAGCTCAGTTGGGAGAGCACCAGCTCGACAAGCTGGGGGTCACTGGTTCGAGCCCAGTATCGCCCATCCCGTAGAGCGCATGGTTGAGCCGTTGTCTGCAGACGTGCCCCAAGTTAGGCGTCACGTTGAACCGTCCGCGAGCCGGTCTTGGGCCGCTCTTGGGCCATTCATGCGTAGGCCCAGTGGATCTACACGGACGTTGACGGACTCGCAAGGCGTGCAAGGCGGGCGAAGTTGCGCTTACAAGATGCGGACCGGAAGCGATCGCGCGCGTCGCCGAACAAGGCGGCAGGCGACCCGTTCGACGTCCGCCATCGCCGCTTCGGCGCCGCATGGGTGAGATGGTGCATCCGTGTGGCCGGGGAATGGGCAGGTGGTGAATCATTTCGATGAGGGCGCCCCTTCCGAGAGCGGCGAACTCGGATGCTTCGTCAGGCGTCCCAAGGGCCTTCGCGGCGTAGCGGGAGAGCGCGCTGCCGGCCTCGAGAGCAGCCTCTTCGAGACGATGGAGGTAGCGGTCGGTCGTCTTGATGCTCGTGTGGCCGATGACCAGGCGCAGGGTATGGCTGGGGACGAATCAGCAAGCGGTGACACTCGCGCCGCATGACACGCTGATCCACAGGCCTTGACTATTCCCTCGGGGGCGTGCGGCAATTCCCCTGATCGTCATCTGCCAGTGTGCGGTGGCGCGGCGGGTAGTTGCACCGTGACGCAGAGCCCGCCGGCGGCCCGGGGGGCGAGGGTGAGCGTTCCGTCGTGTGCTTGGGTGATGCTCTTGACGATTGCCAGGCCGAGGCCGACACCTGCGTGCTCGGTGCGTATGCGTTCGGTGCCGCGACGAAACGGCTCGACAAGCGTGGCAACTAACTGTGGGGTGAGCTTCTCGCCGGTGTTCTCGACAGTGAGCACCACACTCTTGGGGTGAACGCTGGTCGTGACCCACACGGTGCCCTGTTCAGGCAAATTGTGGGCGATCGCGTTGTGCACGAGGTTCGTAGTCATCTGCAACAGGAGGGCATGTGAGCCGAGAGTGGGGGTCATGTCGCCGGAGGTCTCGATGGTGAGGCAGCGTCTTTCTGCGAAGGGGAGGAGCGTTTCGGTGGCTTCTTCCGCTATGAGGGACAGGTCGACCTGTTCTCGGGGAAAGGACCGCTGGTCGGTGCGGCTGAGCAGGAGCAATGCTTCGGTGAGGTCGATCGCTCGGGTGTTGACGGCGTGGAGGCGGTCGACGAGTACGTCGGTGTTGCGGTTGGGATCGTTGCGGGCGACGTCGAGAAGTGTCTGCGTGATCGCCAGCGGGGTGCGCAGTTCGTGGGAGGCGTTGGCTGCGAATCTCTGCTGTTCGGCGACGTGTGCCTCGAGCCGCGCGAGCATGGCATCGAAGGCGTCGGCGAGTTCGCGGAACTCGTCGTTGCGGCCTTCCAATTGGATTCGGTGGGACAGTGATCCGGTCGTGGCTGTGCGTGTGGCGTCCGTGATGCGGGCTAGGGGGGCGAGCATGCGGCCAGCGAGAAGCCACCCTCCCACGAGACCGAACACGAGCAGGATCGCCAACACTGCGGCTGCCCTCGGAGCGAAGACGTGCAGGAGATTGGACCGGACGGGAAAAACACGCAGAGTGTTGCCACCGGGGACAATGAGCGTCGCACGGTCGGGGACGTAACGCAGGAGGAACAGCCACACGGCGGCGAGCAGCAAGACGCCTGCGAGCATGAGGAACCCGGCGTAGCTGAGCGTGAGCTTGAGGCGAACACTCAACCCAGGCGCTCTATCCACGCTCTTCTCCCTCACGCCCGGTGTCCGGTTGGGTGCTGATGCGGTAGCCGGCACCGGCCACGGTGGCGATGATCCAGGGTTCGCCGAGCCGCTTGCGCAGGGCTGAGACCGTGATGCGCACGGCGTTGGTGAACGGGTCTGCGTTCTCATCCCACGCTCGCGCTAGGAGTTCTTCGGCGCTGACGACGCCGCCTTCGCCGGCGACGAGGACTTCGAGCACTGCGAACTGCTTCCTGGTCAACGCGACGTAGCGGCCGTCGCGGTAGACCTCTCGGCGGAACGGATCCAGCCGCAGGCCCGCGATCTCCCGCACGGGTGGCCGGTTGTGGGCGCGCCTGCGGTCGAGTGCCCGGAGCCTGAGCACGAGCTCTCGGAGGTCGAACGGCTTCGTGAGGTAGTCGTCGGCTCCGAGCTCGAACCCGGTGGCCTTGTCGTCGAGGCGGTCGGCAGCGGTGAGCATGAGGATCGGCATGCCGCTGCCGGCGGCGACGATGCGCTCGGCGATCTCGTCGCCGGTCGGTCCCGGGATGTCTCGGTCGAGGACGGCGATGTCGTAGTCGTTGACGCTCAGCAGCTCCAGAGCGGTGTCGCCGTCACCTGCGATGTCGGCCGCGATCGCTTCCAGGCGGAGGCCATCGCGGATGGCTTCCGCCATGTAGGGCTCGTCCTCGACGATCAGCACACGCACGCTTTCATCCTACGAGCCGGCCCATATCGTCGGCGTATCGAAAACTCCATACGTGCTGGCAACACCACGCTGCCTTGAATGGAGGCATGACCTACCGCCAACCAGCGCGAACAACGACCCGCCGGAATCCCAGGATCCGTGCCGCCGGCCTGCTCGTCGCCATCGCGGCGATCGCCGCAGCCCTCGGCTTCCAGTTGCCGGCGCCCTCGTCCTCGACGGCCGCACCACCCATCGACGTCCTTCGCAATGAGCAGCGTCGTGCGGCTGGCGAAGCGCCGTCGAGCACCGTGTGGCCAGCATCTGGCCAGGCCGCGTTCATCCGAACAGGACAGTCGCAGATCCAAGCCGGCCCGAACCAGCACGCGGCGGCAATCGCCAGCGTCGCGAAGGTGATGACGGCCTATCTCGTGCTCCGTGACCACCCGCTGCGTCTCGGCCAGGACGGCCCGACGATCACGCTCACCGCCGCCGATGTCGCCGACACCGACCGTCGCCGCGGACAGGGGGAGTCGGTCGTGCCCATCGCCGCGGGAGAGCAATTGACCGAGCGGCAGGCGCTGCAGGCGCTGCTGCTGCCGTCGGCGAACAACATCGCCGCGGTTCTGGCGCGTTGGGATGCCGGCTCGGCGGATCGGTTTGTTGCCCGGATGAACGCCACCGCTCGGTCGCTGGGCATGACCCGCACCCGCTACACCGATCCGAGCGGCTACGACGACGCGACCGTATCGACTGCAGCAGACCAGGTGCGTGTTGTCGATCGGGCCATGGGCCTGCCGGTGTTCGCGAGCATCGTCGCCACGCCGAGCGCGACGCTGCCGGTCGCCGGCACTGTGCACAACACCAACACGTTGCTCGGGCAGAACGGGTTTGTCGGTGTCAAGACCGGCTCGACCGACGCGGCCGGCGGCTGCTTCGCCTTCCGGGCCATCCGCTGGATCGGCGGCAAGCGGACGACGATCACCGGGGTCGTGTTGGGCCAGCCCGGCGACAGCCAGGTTGCGGGGGGTCTCGCGGCCGCCGACGTCATGGTCGACCGCATCGCCGGTCACAGACTGCGCCAGGTACGGGCTCTGCCGGTGCTACCTCAACCCACCCTGGCACCAAGAACTCCGCCACGAAGTCATTGACCACGGCTGTACGCCCGGCGAAGAACCGGCTTCAACTCAATCATCACACGCGGGGAGAAAACATGAGTAGAACACTACGGCCGCTGGCCGCCCTTGCCATGGTCGCCATGGTCGCCCTCATCAGCGCGGGCTGCGGTACCGGCAGCAGCGGCGGCAAGACCACCGGTGCCAATCATCAGGAGACCGGTACCGGCAGCAGCGGTGACAACAAAAACGCCTCCACTCATGAGAAGGCGGTGAAGTTCGCCGAGCGCATGCGCGACAACGGCGTCAGCGCGTTCCCGGACCCGGACGCGTCGGGCAAGTTGACCATCGATGGGGTGGTGAACGGCTCGTCGGTGGACCCGAGCAGCGCGGCGTGGAAGCAGGCCATCAATGCGTGCAAGGACCTGGAGCCACCCGGCTTTGCGGGTAGCAAGGCGACCCCCAAGCAGATGAGTGCCCGCCTCGAGTTCGCCCAGTGCATGCGCGACAACGGCGTGAAGGATTTCCCCGACCCCACCAAAGATGGGCCTCTCATCGACACGAATCGAATCCCATCCGCGGCAACGAACGGTGGTATGAGCATTCTCAACGCCGCGATGCAGAAGTGCCGCTCGTTCGCCTACAAAGCCGGCGTACGGGGGAGCCAGTGATACGGAAGAGGTGGGTGCTGGCCGGAGCGGCCGCCGTGGCTGCTGTAGCCGCTACCGGCGGCGTAGTCGTCACGTCGAGTGGGAAAGAAGCGACCTCGGCCGCGCAGGAGCCGCCGGCGAACACCGCGATGGTGGAGAAGGGGCGGCTCTCGGACATGGTCTCCCAGTACGGGACCCTGACCTATCGGGCGCGATCTGACGGCTCGCCGTACGTCGTGATCAACGGGGCCCGTGGGACATACACGAAGCTGCCCGATGACGGCGACAAGGTCGACTGTGGCGACGTGCTCTATCGGGTGAACGACCGCCCAGTGCTGCTGCTGTGCGGCTCGACGCCGGCGTACCGGTCGCTGTCGGGGGGCGACAGCGGGCGCGATGTCGCCGAGCTCAACGCCAACCTGGTGGACCTTGGGTACGCGACCCGAGCGCAGCTTGACCCGTCGTCTGACTCCTTCGGATCCGAGACGGCGTCCGCGCTCGAGAAGCTGCAGTCCAAGCTGGGCGAGGATCAGACCGGGTCGCTGGGACTCGGTCGGGCGGTGTTCCTGCCCGAGCCGGTGCGGATCGCCCAGGTGACCGGCGAGCTCGGTGGATCCGCCCGGCCGGGGGCCCAGGTCCTGTCCGCCACATCCGAGGTGGTCGAGGTGCAGCTGAACCTCGATCCGTCGCAGCAGGGCGAGGTGAAGAAGGGCGACCGTGCACAGATCACTCTGCCAGGCAACACGGCGGTGACCGGGAAGGTGGACCGCTTGGGGAGAGTCGCCCAGGTCCCTGCTGGGCAAGACAACAGCGGAGGGGCCGCGATCATCCCGGCCTACGTCAGTCTCGACGACCCACAAGAGGCAGGCGGGCTCGACAAGGCCCCGGTCCAGGTGGAGATCACGACCAAGGGCGTGGCGGGCGTCCTCAGCGTCCCGGTGACCGCGCTCGTCGGGAAGTCCGGCGGCGGGTTCGCGGTCGAGGTCGTGCGAGCCGACGGGCGCCGCGAGCGGGTCGCTGTGAAGCTGGGCCTGTTCGACACCGCAGGCGGACGAGTCGAGGTCGAGGGCGATCTTCGGGAGGGCGACCACGTCGTGGTGCCGTCGCCATGAGCGGCGAATCGGTTCTGGACCTGGATGGCGTGACCAAGGTCTACGGTGAGGAGCCACGGGTGTCCGCCCTGCGGGGGGTGTCTCTTTCCGTCCGGCGGGGCGAGCTGGTGGCGATCGTCGGGCCCTCCGGGTCGGGCAAGTCCACGCTCCTGCACGTCATCGGGACGCTCGAGCGGCCCAGCAGTGGCGTCGTCCGGATCGGTGGCGTCGACGCGGCGCAGCTGAGCGACCGCGAGCTCTCGCG
>JALYLC010000079.1 GCA_030774435.1 Actinomycetota bacterium | reverse complement strand
GCTGCGGCCCGTGGCGCACGATCGCGAGGCCGACGGCCTGCTGGCACGCAGCGAGCTCGCCGCGGATCCAGATGCGCCCGCGGTCGCGCGGCTGGGCCTCGAGGCGCTCGCGCGCGGAGAGCAGGAGGCCGGCCTGCGCGCGCTGCTCGAAGCCGTCTCGGAGGCGACCGGGGAGACACGCGATCGCATCAGGCGCGTGATGATCGGGACGTTCGCCGAGCTCGGCGACGTCGACCCGCTGGCGGCTGCGATTCGCAAGCGCCTGGCCGCTTCGCTGTACTGACGCGCGAGGCGTCTGCGGCGCGGCTTCACCACTCCGCAATGAGTTCTCTGTCGAAATCCGCCAGACTACGGGGCTCGTGAGCGCGGCCGACTTCACGCCGGCACTGCCCGACGCCCCCTCGGCGCACTTCGACCTGCTCGCGATCGGCGGCGGCCCGGCCGGGCAGAAGGCCGCGATCCAGGCCGCCAAGCTCGGCCGTAACAGCGCGATCGTGGAGCAGACCCAGCTCGGCGGCTGCAGCGTCTTCACCGGCACGATCCCCTCCAAGACCCTGCGCGAGGCCGTGCTCTACCTGACCGGCTTCAGCCAGCGCTCGATCTACGGGCAGAGCTACCGCGTCAAGGACGAGATCACGATGGAGGATCTGCGCACGCGCTCGGCGGGCGTGAGCGATCGCGAGACCGACGTGATCCGCGACCAGCTCGCCAGGAACCGGGTGACCGTCTTCGACGGCGCCGCGCGCTTCCTCGATGCGAATACCATCGTGATCACGTTCCCCGACGGTCGCCGTCAGATCGTGGACGCCGGAGCGATCGTGATCGCGACGGGCAGCCGGCCCGTGCGGCCTGCGGCGATCGAGTTCGACGAGGAGTCGATCCTCGACTCCGACGGCATCCTCAACCTCAGCCGCATCCCGCAGTCGCTCGTCGTCGTCGGCGCCGGGGTCATCGGCATCGAGTACGCCTCGATGTTCGCCGCCGTCGGGACCAAGGTGACCGTGATCGACTCGCGGCGCGAGCTGCTGCCGTTCTGCGACTCCGAGATCGTGCGAGCGCTGCAGCTGTCGCTGCGCGACCTGGGCGTGATCTTCCGCCTCGGCGAGACGGTGGAGGCCGTCGAGCGCCACGAGACAGGCGCGCTGATCCTGCTCAAGAGCGGCAAGCGGATCGCGGGCGAGACCGTGCTCTACTCGGCCGGCCGCCAGGGCGCGACCGCCGGGCTCGGGCTCGAGCTTGTCGGCGTCGAGACCGACGCGCGCGGGCAGATCCATGTCGACGAGCTCTACCGCACGTCGGTCGAGGGCATCTACGCCGTGGGCGACGTGATCGGGTTCCCGGCGCTCGCGGCGACGGCCATGGAGCAGGGTCGCATCGCCGCGCTCTCGGCGCTCGGCCGGCCGACCGAGGCGATGGGCGCGCTGCTGCCGATCGGCATCTACTCGATCCCCGAGATCTCGTTCGTCGGGAAGACCGAGGAGGAGCTGACCGAAGCAGGCGTGCCCTACGAGGTCGGCATCTCGCGCTACCGCGAGCTCGCGCGCGGCCAGATCCTGGGCGACAGCCACGGCATGCTCAAGCTGCTCGTCTCGCTCGACGACCGCACGCTGCTGGGCGTGCACGTGCTGGGCACCGGCGCGACCGAGCTCGTGCACATCGGCCAGGTGGCGATGGGCAGCAGCGCGACCGTCGACTACCTGGTCGGCACCGTCTTCAACTATCCGACGCTCGCGGAGGCCTACAAGGTCGCCGCGCTCGACGCACAGAACCGCTTGCAGACGCTGACCGACGTCGGTCCGCTGCGCTCGGCCCAGTGACGCTCAAGCCGCGTCGAGGAACTCCCTCACGATCGGGTTCACGAGCTCGGGTCGCGTCAGCGGCGCCATGTGGCCGCCTTCGGCGAGCGAGCGGAACGACCAACGGGGGCAGCCCTCGGCCAGCAGGCCGACGATCTCGAGCCACGCGCCGGCGCGCCCGCCCTGCCTCAGCAGGTGGAAGGGGTTGGGCTCGAGCAGCACCAGGCCATCACAGCGGCCGTCGAGCACGAGGGCGGACGTGAGCGCCACCGAGCCTCCGAAGGAATGGCCGACGAGCTGCACCGGTTCGCCGAGCTCGTCGCACAATGCAAGGATCAGCCCCGCCTGCGCGGCGAGGGACCGCGGCTCCGCTCCCGGCCAGGGCGTGGTCTCCCCGTAGCCGTAGAGGTTCACAGCCAGCACGCGGTAGCGGTCGCGCAGCTCCTCGGTGAGCACTCGCCACTGGCGATTGCCGCTCACGGAGCTGTGGATCAGGACGACCGGCCGGCCGCGGCCCTCGGTCGCGTATTGGATTTGCAGACCCGCCTTCAACACGACCGGCACACGCGCTCCTTCGCTCGCGGAGCGTCAGCTTGGAACTGGTTTTCAAAGGTGGGGCGAACATCGCATCTTGGTGTTGCAATGTGGGGGACAGTGGGATAAAGTGGTGCGCACTGGGAGATCGGGCGCCAATTCCGGCGCGGACGGGGGTCCTGTGTGCTCCTCGGAGAGTTCGAGCAACGGCTGGATGACAAGAACCGCGTCACGCTGCCTGCGCGTCTGCGCGAGCACTTCGCGGAGGGCGTCGTCTGCGCTCGGGGCTTCGACGGCTGTGTCGCGGTCTGGCCGCGCGCCGCTTGGGACGATTACGTCAGCGAGCAGAACGCGCGCCTCGATGGCTTCTCACGCGAGGGCCGCCTGATGCAGCGCTACCTCTTCGGCGGAGCGCAGCCGGGCGAGCTCGACAGGCAGGGCCGTGTGGCACTGCCGGCGCCGCTGCTGCAGCACGCGCAGCTAGGCAAGGACATCGTCATCGCCGGCCTGCAGGACCGGCTCGAGATCTGGGACCGCGAAGCCTGGCGCCGCCAGCTCGCCGAGGTCGAAGGGAGCGCCGAGAGTGTTGCCGAACGTCTTGCCCAGCCCAAGTCCTGACGCGCATGTGCCGGTGCTGGCGCACGAGGTCGCCACGCTGCTCGACGTCCATCCGGGCGAGCTGATCGTTGATTGCACCTTCGGCGCCGGCGGCCACTCGCGTCTGCTCGCCCGCGGTCTCGAGGGCAACGGCCAGCTGGTCGCGATCGACCGCGACCCGACCACGCAGCCCTTCGTCGACGCCCTGCGGGCAACCGTGGGCACAGGCGTGCAGGTGCGCCCGATGCACGGCCCGTTCGCAACCTGCCTGCGCCGCCTGCTCGACGAGGACGCGCACGCCGGCGCCGTGCTGATGGACCTCGGCATGTCGTCGATGCAGGTCGACGCGCCCTCGCGCGGCTTCAGCTACATGCACGACGCGCCGCTCGACATGCGCATGGACCCGAGCGACGAGGTCACCGCCGCAACCCTCGTCAACGGGTGGAGCGAGCGCGATCTCTCGCAGATCTTCCATCGCTACGGCGAGGAGCGCTTCTCGCGCCAGATCGCCCGGGCGATCGTCGAGGAGCGCAAGCAGACGCCCTTCGAGACGACCCTGCAGCTCGTCGCCACGATCAAGCGCGCCATCCCGACGCCTTCGCGCTTCGGGCACGGCCATCCCGCCAAGCGCGTGTTCCAGGCGCTCCGGATCGCCGTCAACGACGAGCTCGGCCAGCTCGAGGACGGGCTCGAGAGCGCACTCGAACTGTGTGCGCCCGGCGGCCGGCTGGCCGTGATCGCGTTCCACTCGCTCGAGGACCGCATGGTCAAGCAGCGCTTCGTCAAGGCCGCACGCGGCTGCATCTGCCCGCCCGACCTGCCCGTGTGCGGCTGCGGCCGCACACCGGAGTTCCGGCTCGTGACCAGCAAGGCCGTGCGCCCGGGCAGCGAAGAGGTCGCGGCCAATCCGCGCTCCGCCTCGGCGCGGCTGCGCGTCGTGCAGCGGGAGATGACCGCGTGAGCGCCGTTGCCGCACCGCGCAGCACGGCCCGCGCGCGTCCCGTCAGGCGGGCGCCGGCTCGCGTCGGCGTCACCTCGGCGCTCCTGATCATGGCCTGTGCGGCCGTGCTCATCGGCATCGTCACGCTGCAGGTCTCGGTCCTGCGTCTCAACAGCGAGCGCGGCGACCTGCAGGCCAAGCGCGACCAGATGATCAGCTCCAACAGCGAGCTCGTCGGCCTGCTGGGCGGCAAGCTCGCCCCTGGCGTGCTGGCGCAGAGGGCGGCCAAGCAGGGGATGGTGCTCGCCCCGGTCGACCTCATCTCCAGCGGCTCACTTGGCCGGTAGCTCGAGCACGCGGCGCCGCCCGCGCGCCCCGTCCGGCCCCCGCCGCTCCGACAGGCGCATCCGCCTGATGCTGACCTGCGTCTGCATCGGCATCGCCGCGCTTGCCGTGCGCACCGTGCAGGTGCAGGTACTGGATGGCGCGGCGCTGGCGCGCGCCGCCGATGCGCAGCAGCGCGTCGAGGTGCCGCTGTGGGCGCCGCGCGGCCCGATCCTCGACCGCACCGGCCAGACGCTCGCGCTCTCGTTCCGGGCGGTCACCGTCGGCGCCTGGCCGTCGCGCATCCCCGATCGCACCGCGTTCGCGCAGGCTCTCTCCACCTACACCCACATCACCCCCGCCGTGATCGAGCAGCGCATGGGGGGGAGCGCGCAGTACGTCTTCGTCGC
>JALYLC010000078.1 GCA_030774435.1 Actinomycetota bacterium | reverse complement strand
GCCGGGGCCGCCGCGCGAGCTGGCGACCGAGTGGGGGCGGGCGCTCGAGCTCGCACCCATCGTCGCACTGCGCGCGCGCGCGGGCACGCTGCTGCGGCACACGCTGCGCGTCTACGGCGTGGGGGAGCCGGCCGTCGCGCGCGCCTTCGCGGCCGCCGGAGGCGACGACGGTGGAACGCGCACGACGATCTGCGCCCGCGCCATGGAGGTCGAGGTCACCATCCGCGCTGAGCCCGAGCGAGCTGCGGCGCTCGAGGTGCTCGTCGCCGGCCTCCACGAGCGGCTGGGCGAGGCGATCTATGCCGAGGACGAGCGCCCGCTGTCCGATCACGTGCTCGAGCTGCTGCGCGGCCGCGGCTACCGCCTGGCGGTGGCCGAGTCCAGCACCGCCGGACTCGTCGCGGCGCGGCTCGCCGACATCCCGGGCTCCTCGGACGTCCTGCTCGGCGGCGTGATCGCATACGCCGACGACGTCAAGCGCGAGCTGCTGGGCGTGCCGGCAGCCCTGCTGGCCGAGCACGGGGCCGTCTCGGCCGAGGTCGCTCAGGCCATGGCGCAGGGCGCCCGCGCCGCGACCGGGGCCGAGGTCGGCATCGCCGTGACCGGCGTGGCCGGCCCGGGCGGCGGCAGCGAGCGCAAGCCGGTGGGCCTCGTCTACCTGCACGTCTCGGCGCCGGATGTGGAGCGGGGGCAGGAGCATCACCTGATCGGGGATCGCGCTCAGATACGCGAGTGGGCGACCGTCGCCGCGCTCCAGCTCGTCCGTACGACGCTTTCGTGACAATTCGCGCGGGTGCGGCGGACCGCGCCCGCTAAGCTACCGGGAGAACATACGTTCGTAGTGGAAACCGGCGGCGCTTCGTCCGAGGCCGGTGCAAAACTAGCGAGCCCGGCTGCGTGGAGGAGACGAGATGGCAGATCAGAAGAATCAGGCGCTGACGGCGGCGCTCGGACAGATCGAGAAGGCGTTCGGCAAGGGCGCGATCATGCGCATGGGCGACGAGACGAAGATCCCGGTGGCGGCGATCTCGACCGGATCGCTCTCGCTCGACCTCGCACTCGGGGTTGGAGGCGTCCCCCGCGGGCGCATCGTCGAGATCTTCGGCCCGGAGTCGTCGGGCAAGACCACGCTCTGCTACCACATCCTGGCCGAGGCCCAGAAGGCCGGCGGGACGTGCGCGTTCATCGACGCGGAGCACTCCATGGACCCGGGCTACGCGGCGGCCATCGGCGTCGACGTCGACGAGTTGCTCGTCTCGCAGCCCGACTCGGGTGAGCAGGCGCTCGAGATCTGCGAGCTGCTCGTGCGCTCGGGCGCGATCGACATCGTCTGCATCGACTCCGTGGCGGCGCTCGTGCCGAGGGCCGAGCTGGAGGGCGAGATCGGCGACTCCTTCGTCGGCATCCAGGCGCGCCTGATGAGCCAGGCGCTGCGCAAGCTCGCGGGCTCGCTCAACCGCAGCGGCACCGTGTGCGTGTTCACGAACCAGCTGCGCGAGAAGATCGGCGTGATGTTCGGCTCGCCCGAGACCACCCCGGGCGGCCGTGCGCTCAAGTTCTACGCCTCCGTGCGCCTCGACATCCGGCGCATCGAGACGCTCAAGGACGGCGCAGAGGCCTACGGCAACCGCGTGCGCGTCAAGGTGGTCAAGAACAAGGTCGCCCCGCCCTTCCGCCAGGCCGAGTTCGACGTCATCTACGGCCGCGGCATCTCCTGGGAGGGCACGGTGCTGGACGTCGGCCTGGAGAAGGCCGTCGTGCAGAAGAGCGGCTCGTTCCTCTCGTTCGAGGAGGAGCGCATCGGCCAGGGCCGCGAGAAGGCCAAGGCGTTCCTGCGGGAGCACCCGGATGTGCTGCAGCGCATGCTGAACCGCATCCAGGCGGTCTCGGAGGGCTCGATCATCCCGGGCGCGACGGTTCCGCCCCCGGGTCTCGCGCTGGGCGAGGTCGCCGCCGAGGTGCCGCCGGCAGTGGATCCGGCGGTCGAGCCGGAGGCGCCGGCCAACGGCGTCCCCGTCACGGCAGGCGTGGGCGACGCCTGACACCGAGCAGGCTTCGTAGGCGGTCTGCGAGATGGACGACGTACGCGAGCGGGCGCTCGACGCGGCCGGCAAGGCGCTGGCGCGCCGGGCGCTCTCTCGCGCGGCGCTCGAGGCCCGGCTCGCGGGCGTCGCCCCGGCAGAGGTCTGCGCGGCCGTCGTGAATGACCTCGAGCGGCTCGGGTACGTGGATGACGAGGCGCTGGCG
>JALYLC010000077.1 GCA_030774435.1 Actinomycetota bacterium | reverse complement strand
GCGCCTGCGGGTCGAGCAGGAGCGAGCGCGCGGCCAGCACGTCGCCGCCGTCGGCTTCCGCCAGCGCGCGCCGATCGAGCGCCAGCGAGAGCGCCCGGCGCACGCTCTCATCCGAGAGCGGCCACTTCGTCGGATCGATGCGCATGACTGCGAGCGCGGAGGACGGGATCGCGAGCTCCGGCGACGGCGCGCCGGGCAGATCGTCCAGCGAGAGGTCGGCGTCGCCTGACCGGATCGCGGCCTCGAGCGCACCGGCGCCGTCGAGGCGCTCGATCGAGATGCGAGCCGCAGCGCCCACCGTGCCGCCGTCGTTGATCCCCGTCGCCCCGTCGGCCCGCCTGAGATCGATCAGCGAGGGCGAGCTCTCGACGACGCGGTAGCGCCCCGTCGACTCGCGCGCGAGCAGCCCGCGCACCTCGCGGTGGGGCGTGCTGCTCTCGACCGGGCAGGCGATCGGCATCGCCAGGCGCGCCAGGAACGCCGGATCCGAGCGCTTGAGCGTGAACGTGATCTGCCCGCCGTTGGCGCGCACCCCGCGCAGGTGCGGAGTCTCGCCATCCGCGAACATCCGGGCGCCCACGATGTCGTGGAAGAGCGCGGCCCCGGGCGATCCCGTCGCGGGATCGAGCAGGCGCTCGAAGGTCGCCCGCACGTCCTCGGTCGTGAGCCGCTCGCCATCGGCAAAATGCAGGCCGGCGAGCAGCTGGACGCGGAACGTCCGGCTCCCGCGCGACACGATCGGCAGGTCGCGCGCGAGGCCGGGGATGATCACCGTGCCGGGCAGGCCCTCGGCGTCCGCGTAGCGCACGAGCGGCGTGCAGAGCGCGTTCGCGACGGCGCGCGACTGGCGCGTGTCAGCGAACGCCGGATCGAGCGAGGGCAAGGGCTGAGCGGTCACGACGCGCAGGGCGCTCGCGGTCGCGCCGACGGGGCGCCCCGGGGCGGGAGCCGTCGTCGCGCTGTCGTAGCGCCCCCCGAGGCTCGCGCCGCACCCGGAGGCGAGCAACGCCACGACGACGAGCGGCAGCACGGCGCGCGGCGCCCGCGCGGCACAGCTGCGCCTCCCCACCTCGGCGCTCGTCGGAGCTGGCACGCCCGCAGCCTAGATGACGCGTTGGGAAGTCCGGGGACGAGTGCCGGCGCCCCATTCGGGTGCTCCGCCACTTGGGGTCTGACCCCGTCTGGCGGGGCCTGACCCCAGCTGGCGGAGCCTGGCACCGACCTGTCGATCGGAGCCGCAAACCTTTTAGACATGCAGAAAGCCAGTCGTTCGCAAGTTCGAGATGAAGCAATCGCGGCGGGATGCTCGGAACAGCCTCGATGCCCAAGAAGCTTCTGGTTGAGCCAACCGCCACCCTGGGGTCAGGCTCCGCCACCTGGGGTCAGACCCCACCTGGCGGAGCCAGACCCCACCTGGCGGCTCGCGCCGGACGGCTCGCCGGCGGCCCACCGCGGGGACTGCCAGCGCGGATGCGCGATACGGGGGCCGAGTCCTTGGTCGAGGTGCTCCTTTGAGGGCTTCCCACATCGCTCGAGTGCGCGTAACCTCGTGGAGTGAGTGCCGAGCATCTCTCCGCCGCCGCGGATGTTCCGCGCCTGCGCGTCGCCGGAGGGCGCATGCGACTCGCGATGATCGGTGCTGCCTTCGTGATTCCGGTCGCGGCCGTCGTGCTCGCGCTGACGTTGCGCGGCCCGAGCGACACGTCGCCTCTGCAGGTGCATGCACAGAACGGGTCGTACGCGGCGACCGTGGGCGAGCCGCTCAGCGTGACCGCGTTCCGGATCACGAATTCGAGCAAATTCACCGTCACGATCAAACAGGTGCGCGTCGCGCATGCCGTGCCGGGGCTGACCGTGATCGGCGCGCTCGCCTACCGCGGCTGCACCGCCTGCGTGACCGACAGCGCCGTGCCGCCGCACGTGACGCCGCCAACCGACGTCCGGGCACCGCCACTCGTGGGCGTCAAGAGCTTCCAGCTCAAGCCGGGGGCCACGCTCACGCTGCTGCTCTCGGTCAAGCTGGCGCACGACGGCCGCGTGAACGTGCCGCCGCTCAGGATCGACCTCGCCGGGAGCCAGCGCGTGAGCACGATCCAGACCGTGCCGGGCCCCGAGCTGTGCGCCGGCAAGGGCTGCTGACGCCCGCCGGCTACTCGCCGCGCAGCTTGCTGTAGAGGCAGACGTCCCGCCACGCGCCGGCCCGCCACTGGGCGTGCCGCAAGATGCCCTCGCGGGTGAAGCCCGCGCGCTCGAGGGCGCGCTGCTCGGGGATGTTCTCGACGTCGGTCGAGGCCTCGACCCGCTCGATCGTGTACGTCTCGAAGAGGTAGCGCGCGAGCAGGGCCTGGGCGGCGGCGCCGTAGCCCCGACGGCGATGGGCGGGGTCGATATCGATGCCGATGTTGTAGACCCGGTTGGAGGGCGGCGGGCCGTGGAAGTCGGCGATGTAGGAGACGACGCCCACCGTCGCACCGCTCGCGTCGGCGACGATCAGGCGCCCGTGGTCGTGGTTGAGATAGCCGTCGAGCCGCGGATCACGACTGCGCGACGGGGCGCAGCTCGTCGACCGAGCCGAGCGGGTGCCAGCACGCGGTGGAGTGACCGCCTTGGCCGTTGTCGCCGCCGGCCAGCTGCGGCAGGTCGTCGCGGCAGTCCTCGGGCACGCCGTTGCCGCCCGTCATCAGGCGCGCCTTGGGGCAGCGCGGGTGGAAGGCGCACCCCGAGGGCGGGGCGACCGGCGACGGCACGTCGCCGCTGAGCACGATCCGCTCCCGGCGGCCGACGCCGGTGCGCGGCACGGCCGAGAGCAGGCTCGCCGTGTACGGATGGCGCGGCAGGTCGTAGAGCGGCTCGGAGGCGGACAGCTCCACCACGCGCCCGAGATACATGACCGCGATGCGGTCGGCGATCTGGCGGATCACCGAGAGATCGTGCGAGATGAAGACGTAGGTCAGGTCGAACTCGCCCTGCAGGCTCTCGAGCAGGTTCAGGATCTGCGCCTGGATCGAGACGTCGAGGGCAGAGACGGGCTCGTCGCAGACGATCAGCTTGGGCCGCAGCGCCAGCGCGCGGGCGACGCCGATGCGCTGCC
>JALYLC010000076.1 GCA_030774435.1 Actinomycetota bacterium | reverse complement strand
TCGGCACCGACGACGGCGTCAAGGTCGGCCATGTCGTGCTGTCGGACCAGGGCCTCGTCGGCAGGATCAGCGAGGTCGGCACCAACTACAGCAAGGTGCTGCTCGTCACCGATTCCTCATCGGTGGTATCCGCCCTGGTCCAGGGCTCGCGCGCGACCGGGATCGTCCGCGGCCAGTTCGGCGACTCGCTGATCATGGACTGGCTGCTTCAGACCGAGCCGGTCAGGGAGGGCGACGTCGTGATCACCGCCGGCCTCGGGATCGGCGACGAGCTGCGCTCGCTCTACCCGAAGGGGCTGGTCATCGGGACGATCGCCCAGGTCCAGACGGCCGAGGCGGCGGCATACAACCGCGCGATCATCACGCCGGCCGTCGACCTCCGCAGGCTCGAGCACGTGCTGGTGGTGAAGACGAACTAACGTCGCGCGGGTGCCGAACCAGCGATGGTTCGGATGACACCGAGTGATCGCGCGCCTACGATGTCGATGACGCTAGGGAGGAACGGGATGGGCGATCGTCGGCGAATCTTGGGGATGTCGGTCGCATTTGCGTTGTCTATATTGCTCGCGCTCGGCCCTGTCGCAGCGGTCGAAGACTCGGTCGCGCTGACGACGCTGCTTGTGTGTCCAGGCATTGCGCAGTTCGCATAACACATCATGCTCTGCGCGCGCCTCATCTCGGGAACGAAGAACGTGCAGAGCCGGCCGATCATCTTTGCACTGCAGGGCATCCCCGTCGGCTCGTCCCGTACGGACTTCTTCGGGCGGGCAGACCTGGTCGTCCCAGCGCTGCCCCCGTGGGCCGCGGGGACTTATGCCGATGGCGTGGGAGCAGGCTTCATCGGCGATGGCGCCTACGGACCGAGCACCGGTGCTGCTCCACTCATCATCCAGCGGCTGCCGACGTGGATCGAGGCTGGAGGATCCGGCACATATCTCGGCTCTGCGACCGTCGGAGGGGCGCTCAAGTTCTGGCCTCCCGAGTCGCTCATTCTCCAGCCGCTCTCCGATCGCAGGGTCGACGTCTTCGTCCAAGGGCGCTTCGTCGGTTCGACAGTCACCGGTCAGAACGGGGCGGGAGCCGTCGACTTTTCGCTCGCCGGGCTCAACTCCGGCACGTATGTCGTGGATGCCGTCTTCTGGGGCGACATCAATCTCGAGCCGGTAAGCGACCGCGGCGAGCTGGTCGTGCTTCCTCAGACCACGTCGCTTCTCGTGGCGCCCGCGGCCGGGCCCGCCAACGGGACGACGACGCTCTCCGCTCTGCTGCGCTTCAACGGTGGTCTGCCGCTTGCCGACCGGTCGCTGGTCTTCTACCTAAACGACCCGATCGTGGGCACGGCAGTCACCGCAGGCAACGGCATCGCGATGCTGGAAGGCGTCAGCCTCGAGGGCATTTCTCCGGGAGAGCATGGCGGAGGCGTGAAGGCGCTTTTCCTCGGCGAGCTCAACTTCAGACCGACCGCCGGCGACGCGACGCTCACCGTCGGTCCAACTCTGGCGTCGACGGCACCGAACTGAGCGCAGACGCGATACGCGTCGCGCCATCACCCGTCCGAGCGGATGGCTGGGGCGCGCGCTCACGATCGCACTCGACGGCCACCGAACGATCGAGTGGGAAGGCCCGAGTACGACCTCGACCTGCCTTTCGCAGCGGATGAGCCCTAAGGTCGCGATGTGCTGCTTGTTCGCTAGCGGGCTCGCACGTGTTAGTGGTGAATCGGCGCTGCCGGTGGCTGGCTAGCCCTCGGCCTCTTCCTCATGCGGCCAGCGAAACCGGTCGAGCGCGGCGCGTGTCACTCCGCCCGTGCGGTACCAAAGGTGGTTCTCAGTCGCCCCACTGGGGCAGTACGCCCAGCCGCCTTCTTCAAGCAGACTGAAGGGAGTCGACTGATCGGGCGGTGGAGTATGGCGATGCGTCTCGCGTATGCAGATCCACTGGATCAGTGCGGCGCTCACGCGACCAGAGGTTAACGGACCCTTCGCTTCGGCTGTCTTTGCGCCACTGCCATGGGCGCGGCGCCGCGCACGTCAGTAGCTCCGGCCGCGCTGACGCTCGATATCGAAGCGCGCTGTTCGGGCGATGGCCATAACGGTCATTACGCCAGCCTGCACAGGATCGGTCACAACGAGATCCGCGGCCGATGGCGCCGAACCGGCCATGTTCAGGCTAACGACGAGGATGCCTTTGGCGCGCACTTCACGGACAGCT
>JALYLC010000075.1 GCA_030774435.1 Actinomycetota bacterium | reverse complement strand
CGCGTCCCGGAGTGGTCTGGCGCAGCGGGACGGTCGAGGTCGGCGGCGAGCACGTGCGGGGCCGCGACGAGCGCTCGCTGCGTGACCTGCGAGGCCGCGTCGTGTCGTACGTGCCGCAGGATCCGGGTGGAGCGCTCAACCCGTCGCTGCGCGTGGGCGATGCGATCCTCGACGTCCTGCGCGCGCACCGCGCCGGCGAGGGCTCGCTGGAGTCGGTGCACTCGGCACTCGATCGCGTCGAGCTGGGCGGCGATGCGGGCTTCACGCGCCGCTATCCCCACCAGCTCTCGGGTGGCCAGCAGCAGCGCGTCACGATCGCGATGGCGTGCGTGTGCGAGCCGCCCGTGGCCGTGCTCGACGAGCCGACGACCGGGCTCGACGTGCTCACGCAGGATCGCATCCTGTTCGAGCTCGACCGCCTGCGCAGCGAGCAGGGCATGGCCATGGTCTATGTCTCCCACGACCTCGCCGTGGTCGCGCGCATGGCCGACCGCATCGTCGTCATGTACGCGGGCCGCGTCGTCGAGAACGCACCTGCGGCCGAGGTCATCGAGCGGCCGCGCCACCCCTACACCCGCGCGCTGGTGGGGGCCATCCCCGATTTCCGCCACCCGCGCTCGCTGCGCGGAATCCCCGGGGTCTCCGTCGGCGTCGGCGAGTGGCCGGCGGGCTGCGCCTTCGCGCCGCGCTGCGACTATGCGGGCGAGGTCTGCGCCGCGGCGGTGCCGGAGCTCGCCGACGCCGTGCCCGGACACGCCGTGCGCTGCTGCCGCACGCACGAGATCGCCCTCCTGGAGCGACCGGCGGACACCCTGCGCTCGCGGCCCGCCGAGGCGGAGACGCCGCCGCTGCTCGAGGTCTCCGCGCTCGAGGCGCGCTATCGCAGCGGCCGTACGACGCGCCCGGCGGTCTTCGACGTGTCGTTCGCCATCCCGCCCGGCCGCTGCGTTGCGCTCGTCGGCGAGTCGGGAAGCGGCAAGACGACGGTGGGCCGCTGCATCGCGGGCCTGCACCGGCCGTCCGGCGGCAGCATCCTGTTCGGCGGCAACTGGCTCATCGCCGACGCGGCCTCGCGGCCACTCGACGTGCGGCGCCGCATCCAGATCGTGTTCCAGAACCCGTTCGAGTCGCTCAATCCGCGTCACCAGGTGCGCAGCTCCATCGCCCGGCCGCTGCGCGTGCTGCGGCGCCTCTCACGCCGCGACGCCGAGGCCGAGGTCGGCAAGCTGCTGGAGCGCGTGCGGCTGCCGAGGCGCCTGGCCGAGCGGTTCCCGGTGGAGCTGTCCGGTGGGGAGCGGCAGCGTGTGGCGATCGCACGCGCGCTGGCGGCCGAGCCCGATCTCCTGATCTGCGACGAGGTCACCTCGGCGCTCGACGTCTCGGTTCAGGCCGCGGTGCTCGAGCTGCTGCAGGAGCTGCAGCGCGAGCTCGCGCTGAGCATGCTCTTCATCACGCACAACCTCGGCGTCGTCGCCTGCGTCGCCGACTCCGTGCTCGTGATGGATCAGGGCACGCTGGTCGAAACAGGCCCGGTAGCCCAGGTGCTCGAGCACCCGAGCCACGAGTACACGCGCCGGCTGCTGAGTGCCGCGCCGACACTCGCAGACGCAGCCACCGAAGCATGAGGGCGAGCCGGCGCATCGCAATCGTCGGTGGCGAGGTGGTCAGCCCGGAGGCGGTCGTTGTCGCCGACGTCCTGATCGAGGACGGCCTGATCACGCAGGTCGGGGAGGTGGAGCGCAGCGGGGCCGAGGTGATCGACGCGACGGGATGCCTCGTGCTGCCCGGAGCGATCGACGTGCACACGCACGTCTTCGGCGGGGTTCGCGATGACACGCGCTCGGCGTTGCTCGGCGGGACCACGACGGCACTCGCCTTCGTCGACGCCCTGAAGGGCGAGCGACCGGTCGAGGCGGCTCGGCGCGCGCTCGCCGATGAGCTGCCCGACTCGCTCATCGACCTCGCGTTCCACGCCGTGATCTGGGAGCCCCTGGCCTATCGCAGCGGCGACATGCGCGACGTGGCGGAGATGGGGATCGGCAGCGTGAAGCTGTGGCTCGCCTACATCGAGCTCGGGATCATGGCCGACGACGATGTCGCGCTGGCGGTGATGCAGGAGGCCGCGGCGCTCGGCATGGTGGTGCTGGCGCACTGCGAGAACGGCCGCGCGATCGACCTGCTCACGCGGCAACTCGTCGCGCAGGGCAGGCTCGGCCTCGACTCGCTGCCGCGCAGCCGTCCGATCGCGCTCGAGGCCGAATGCGTACATCGCTTCCTGGCTTTGGCGGAGGTCGCGGGCGCGACGCCCTACGTGGTCCACGTCACGGGTGCCCGGCCGCTCGCCGAGATCGCCGCGGCGCGGCGTCGCGGCATGACCGTCCACGGCGAGGTCTGCCCTCACCACCTGCGCTTCGAACGGGCGTGTCACGAGAGCCCCGATGCCCTGCGCTACGTCATGACGCCGCCGTTGCGCACGGCCGCCGACCGCACAGCCCTCCTGCGCGGCCTGCGGGATGGCGCGCTGGATACCTACGCCTCCGACCACTGTCACCTCCGGCTCGACCGTGACAAGCTGCCGGTCGCCGGCGACTTCACGAAGGTGCCGACCGGGCTGCCCGGCATCGGCGCCCGGCTGCCGCTCGGCTTCGCGGCGGCCATGGACGGCGAGGCGCCGCTCTCGCCCGAGCGGCTCGTGGAGGTGGCGTGTGCGGCGCCGGCGCGCATCTTCGGCCTCTCTCCGCAGAAGGGCGTGATCGCGGCGGGCGGCGACGCCGATGTCGTCGTGTGGGACCCTTCGCGGCCGTCGCGGCTCACGCTCGCGTCGCTCGGCGACGGGCTCGACTGGTCGCCCTACGAGGGCATCGAGGTGCCCGGCTCGATCCGCTGCGTGCTCGCGCGCGGCGACCGCGTCGTCGAGGACGGGCGCTTCACGGGCGACGAGCACCGCGGTGCCTACCTGCCCGTCGGGCGCGTCTCCGCCCTCTAGTACGCCATCCAGCCGCCGTCGACGAGGATGTTGGCGCCGCTCATGTAGGTGCACTCGTCCGAGGCGAGGAAGACGGCCAGGGAGGCGACGTCCTCGGGCTGGCCCAGGCGCGGGAAGGGCGTGCGCGAGCGCGAGTAGGCGAGCCCCTCGGGCGTGTCCGGCTCGTCGATCGGCGTGGTCAGGATCTTGCCCGGCGCGACGGCGTTGCAGATGATGCCGCGCGGGCCGAAGTCGACGGCGATCTGGCGCGTGAGGTTGACGACGCCGCCCTTGGCGGCGCAGTAGGCGAGGTGATCCGGCGCACCGACCATGCCGTGCTGCGAGGAGATGTTCACGATCCGCCCGCGCGCCTCGCCGACCGGCTCCTGGGTCAGCATCTGGCGCACCGCGGCCTTACAGCAGAGGAACACGCCGCGCAGGCCGACCGCCATGATCGCGTCCCAGTCGTCCTCGTTCGTCTCGAGCAGTCCCTTCGAGTGGGGGCCGGCGACGATCGCGTTCGGGACCATCACGTCGAGCCGCCCGGCGCGCTCGACGGCTGTCTGCACGAGCATGTCGATGTCGCCGGCGCGCGTGGCATCCGACTTCACGAAAGCCGCGCGGCCGCCGGCCTCTCGAATCAGATCGACCGTGGGCCGTCCGCCCTCGCGCGGCTCGGCGCGCACGTCGCCGACGACCACATCGGCGCCCTCGGCGGCGAAGCGCAGCGCCATCGCGCGCCCGAGGCCCGAGGAGCCGCCGGTCACGACGATCGCTTTACCCTCCAGCCGTTGCACGCCGCCGATCGTAGTCGGAGCGCTCTGCCATCCTCGCCATCGCCTCAGTTGCCGCGGGCGGCCCAGCGCTGGTTGATCTCGGCCCAGGTCGGGGCCGGCCCGGGCAGTGGCTCGGCTCCCGTCTGATGCATCGCGTCGAGCATCAACGCGAGGTAGCGGTGCCGGAGCTTGTGCGTCCGGGCTTCGTCGCCCACGCGCACGGCGGCCAGCAGCTCGAAGATCAGTGACAGGTCGTGCACGTCGAGGCCGGCGCGCAGGACGCCGGCCGCGCGAGTGCGCTCGAACAACTCGCCGAGCAACTCGGCCGATCGCCGCCCGTTGGCCCACATCTCCGGAGTCGGCGTGAAGGTGCCCGCCAACGCCCGGGTGAGCGAGCTGGTGTTGGCATCGACCGCGCGCCGCATGAAGTCGGCGAACGCCGTCCAGGCGTCGCGGTCGTCGGCCAGGGCCGTCTCGAGCTCGTCGATGAAACGCTGCAGGCCGTCGCCGGCCAGCTTGCGCAGCAGATCCTCCTTGCCCGGGTAGCGGCGGTAGAGCGCACTGATGCCGACGCCGGCGTGCCGCGCGACCGCGGCGATGGGCGCGCTCGGGTCGGCCGTGAAGACCGCACGGGCGGATTCGAGGATCACCCCGTCGTTGGTCGCAGCCTGGGCGCGGCGGCCGCTGAGCGGGGTAGGCGAGGTGTCGCTCATCCCGCGATTCTAACTGGAACAAATCATTCCGTTCTGATAATATTGGAACAGAACAGTTCGTTCCGTTATGAGAAGGAGATACCCACCGTGGACTGGAAGATCGAGCTGATTGCGGTTCCCGTGTCCGATGTCGATCGGGCCAAGGCCTTCTACGTCGAGCAGGCGGGCTTCACCGCCGACCACGACCACACCGTCAGCGACGAGGTGCGCTTCGTGCAGCTCACACCTCCCGGGTCGGCCTGCTCTATCGTGCTCGGGCTGGGCATCACGGAGGCGGAGCCCGGCTCGGTGGGCGGCATCCAGATGGTCGTCGCCGACGCCGATGCCGCACGCGCCGAGCTGGCGGGGCGCGGAGTCGAGGTGAGCGAGGTGCAGGAGTTCCCGTGGGGGAGGTTCGTCTTCTTCCGCGATCCCGACGGCAACCAGTGGTCGGTGCAGGAGTTGCCGGCCCGCGGCAACTAGGGCAGCGCCGGCGCCCTGCGCTCCCAGGCGTCGGTCAGCAGGTCGCGGACGAGCGCTGCGTCAGCGCGATCCAGGGCCACCTGGACCGCGCTGAGGCGCGTGCCCCACCACACCTCTGCGCACCTGTCCGGGGCCGCCGCGACGGCCGTGAGGATCCCGGGCTCGTCGAGCATCACGTTGAGGTGGCCCCCGTCGCGGAGCGTGGCAAAGATCTTGCCCGCGACGCTGGTCGGCTGCAGCTGCGGACCTCCCAGTACGGCTTCTTCGTGAAGAACGTGTAGCGCTCGCTCCAGACGCTCTGGATGTCGGAGACGGCCTGCGTCCGCCACTTGAACTTCTCCTCGTCGGTCCAGATGAAGTCCTCTGCCTTGAACCCCCTGGCAGCGAAGGCAGCGAGTCCCCCGATCGCGGCGAACCATGTGGGATCGAGGGGATTGCCGGTCGTGAACTTGAACGCGATCCGCACGGTGGCGACCATCTCGCCGGCGGCCGGGTCCTGGTCGACGTCGAAGAGGCCGCCGCCCGTGGAGGGCTTCGATTCTTGCACCGCCTGGCACAGCGCGAGCAGTACTCGCGGCGCGCGTCAGCCGGGAGGTCGGCTCAGTAGCCCATCTTCGGCGCTGAGGAGGCCGCCTTCTCGATGGCAGCTCCCTTCGGCGACACGACGTACCAGTGGGCGCCGAAGGCGTTGCTGCCCTGGCCGGTGATGGCGCCCGC
>JALYLC010000074.1 GCA_030774435.1 Actinomycetota bacterium | reverse complement strand
AACACCGACGCCGTCCTGCGGCTGCTCGAGCACCTCGACGTGCCGCGCCGCGGCCTGATCGGGCCGTGGGGACACAACGACCCGGTGCACGGAGTCCCGGCCCCGGCCGTGGGCTCGCTCGGGGAGTGCGTGCGCTTCTTCGACCGCTGGCTCAAGGATGTCCCCAGCGGGCTCGAGGAGGAGCCGATGCTGACCGCGTGGCTGCAGGACTCGGTCGCGCCGCGGGCACGTTCTGAGCAGCGGCCCGGGCGCTGGGTCTCGGCCGCGTCCTGGCCACCGGCGCCGGGCAACGAGTTGCGGCTCCAGCTCGCGGCGGGCGGCGTGCTCGCACCCGCACCCGGCGGCCGCACGGTGCTGGAGCTGCGCGGCGCGCAGACGACCGGGCTCGACGGCGGCGCCTGGCGCGCAGACGGACACTCCGACGACCTGCCGTTCGACCAGCGGGCCGACGACGGTCGCTCGCTCTGCTTCGACTCGGAGCCGCTGGAGGCGCCGCTCGAGATCCTCGGGCACGCGCAAGCCGACCTCACGCTCGTCAGCGATCGCCCGCTTGCGCTCGTCAGCGTGCGCCTCTGCGAGCTGCTGCCCGGTGGGGCGTCGTTGCTCGTGACGCGCGGCCAGCTCAACCTGACTCACCGCGAGGGGCACGACCACGTCGTCCCGCTCGTTCCCGGTGAGCCGGTCTCGGTGCGCGTCCCGCTCGATGCCATCGGCCACCGCTTCTCGGCCGGCTCTCGCCTGCGCGTCGCGCTCTCGCCGACGTACTGGCCGCTGGCCTGGCCGTCGCCCGAGGCGGTCACGCTCGGCGTCGTGGCGGGGGAGAGCTCGATCGCGCTGCCGCGTCACGACGCGGCGAAGGCCCCGGCGCCCCCGGCGCTGTGCCCGCCCGAGGAGCCGCCGGACTACCCGATGACCGACCTCGCGCCCGGGCACGGGGCACGCACGATCACGCGCGAGCTCGGGAGCGGGCGCACCGAGCTGCGCTTCGACTGGGACCTGGGCGGCACGAAGCGCGACGACGTGACCGGGACCGAGATCACGTTCGAGGCCGACGCCGTCTTCGAGATCGTGGAGGGCGACCCGCTCTCGGCTTGCGTCGTCTGCACGAACGTCACCGCGCTGCGGCGCGAGGCCGACGGCTGGGATGCGCGCTCCGAGACGCGCACGGAAATGACCTGCGACGCCCAGAGCTTCCACATCGACTCGGAGCTCCGCGTGCTCGACGGGGGCGCCGAGGCCTTCGTGCGAACGTGGTCGTTCGCCGTTCCGCGCGACGGCGGTTGAGCCGGCTACGCCTCGACGAGCTCGTCCGGCGGAACGGCCTCCTCGACGGCCGGCTCGGCCGGCTTGTGCGAGAGCGTCGTGCGCAGTGGCACCTCCTTGAGAAACCACGACAGCGCGAAGGGGACGATGGCGATCGCCATTCCCCACAGGAAGACGCCGTGGAGCGCGTGCGCGAAGGCCTGGAGGAAGTCGGCGTGGATGGTCGGCGGCAGGCGATCGGCCTCGGCGGGGCTGAGCTGGACTCCGCTGCCCAGGCGCTCGACGACGGCGTGCGGGAAGTGGGCGAGCTGACCCGAGAGGCGCGCCGCGAAGATGGCACCGAGGATCGCGACGCCGAAGGAGCCGCCCATCGAGCGGAAGAACGTCGCGGTCGACGTCGCGACGCCGATGTTCTCGGGCTGGGCGTCGTTCTGGACGACGAGCACGAGCACCTGCATGACGAGCCCGATGCCCACGCCCACGACGAGCATGTAGACCGAGGCGAGCCAGGGTGCCGTGCCGACGCCGAGACGTGAGAGCAGGAACATGCCCACGACGAGCGTGCCGGTGCCCGCGATGGGGAAGGCCTTGTAACGGCCGATGCGGCTGATCGCGCGGCCTGAGGCGATGGCGGCGACGAGCAGGCCGATCATGAGCGGCAGCATGCGGAGGCCTGATTGCGTCGCGCTGACCCCGTACACGAGCTGCAGGTACAGCGGGATGAAGATGATGGCGCCGAACATCGCCATCCCGATCGTCGCTCCCATCGCGCTCGAGACGTTGAAGACGCTCGAGCGGAACAGCGTGAGCGGCACGATCGGCTCCAGCGCGCGGCGCTCCTGCCACAGGAACGCGGCGAGCAGCACGACGCCGGCGACGCCGAGGCCGGCGATCAGGGACGAGCCCCAGGCGTACTCCGTGCCACCCCAGGTCGTGAGCAGGATCAGCGCGCCGACGCCGCCGGTGAGGAACGTCGCGCCGAGGTAGTCGATGCGGTGGCGCGTCTGTGGCGTGTGCAGCTTCAGCTTGAAGATCACGATCAGGATCGCCAGCACGCCGACGGGCAGGTTCACGTAGAAGACCCAGCGCCAGGAGATCTGGTCGACGAAGAAGCCGCCGAGCAGCGGCCCGGCGACCGAGGCGACGGCGAACACGGAGCCGATCAGGCCCATGTAGCGGCCGCGCTGCCGCGGCGGCACGATGTCGGCGATGATCGCCTGCGCGCTGACCATCAGCCCACCGGCCCCTGCGCCCTGGAGGAAGCGGAAGCCGATCAGCTCCGCCATGGACTGGCTGAGGCCCGCGAGCATCGACCCGGCGAGGAAGATGACGATCGCGGCGAGGAACACGGGCTTGCGCCCGTACATGTCGCCGAGCTTGCCGTAGATGGGGGTCGAGACGGTCGAGGCGAGCAGGTACGACGTCACGACCCACGAGAGGTGGCTGAGCCCGCCGAGGTCGCCGACGATCGTGGGCAGCGCGGTCGAGACGATCGTCTGGTCGAGCGCCGCCAGGAACATGCCGAGCATGAGCGCCGCGAACACCGTCGCGAGGGCGCGGCCGGCGATCGGTGCGTCGCTCTCGGGCACCGGCGTCTTTCCGGCCGTGTCTTCTCGCGGGGACAGAGTTGCCACAGTCCGACACTAGCAGAAAACGGAGGCTAGCCTCCGATATGTGTATCCTGCGGCCATGGGCGGCATCGCGGGCGAGCAGCGGGGACAGCGGAGCCACGCCCGCCGCAACCACGAGCTGCTGGTCGCGACGGCGCGCGAGGTCTTCGCCGAGCGTGGCGTCGATGCATCGCTCGAGGAGATCGCCCGGCGAGCCGGTGTCGGCATCGGCACGCTCTACCGGCATTTCGCGACCCGCGACGCGCTCATCGAGGCGGTCTTCGAGCGCCGCATCGGCGACTTCGTCGTGATCGCCGAGCGGGCGGCGGCCGAGCCGGATGCCTGGCTCGCATTCGTCGGTTTCCTCGAGGGG
Source organism: Actinomycetota bacterium (assembly GCA_030774435.1). Classification (GTDB taxonomy): domain Bacteria; phylum Actinomycetota; class Thermoleophilia; order Gaiellales; family JALYLC01; genus JALYLC01. The sequence goes on along the minus strand of JALYLC010000074.1, from coordinate 1,182 downwards.
ACGCTCGAGCTGCAGGCGGGCGACCGCCTGCTCAAGGATGCGTTCCTGCGCTCGCCGCCAGGCATCGGCCGGGTCGAGAGCGCGCGCGAGGAGGTGCGGAGGCTGCTCCGGCAGGTGCTCGAGCGCGCGCGTGCGGGTGGGCAGCTCCGCGCCGGCTTCACGCTCGCCGACCTCTCGCTGCTCCTGTGGTCGTTCGGCCCGCTGATCGATGCCACCGCCGAGGTCGCGCCGAACGCGTGGCGGCGGCACCTGCACTGGCTGCTCGACGGGTTGCGCAGCGAGTCCGCGACGCCGGAGGTCGAGCCGCCGCTCTCGGAAGAGCAGCTGAATGCGGCGATGCAGGCGCTGCGCGCGCACCGCCTCGGCCGCCGGGGTACCAGCTCCGGCCGCGACGTGCGCACCTGAACGCCAACTGCGAGGAGGCACCCATGCAGATCCGCAGGTACGGCCAGGCCGCATTCGCGATCCGCGGCGCCCAGAGCGTCTTCAGCGACCCGTTCGGCAGCGCCGTCGCCGGCCTGGCGGCGCGCGGCCTGCGCTTCGACTACCCGCCGATCGAGGGCGTCGAGCCGGACCTGCTGCTGATCACGAGCGCGCGCCGGCGATCGTCCGCGCCCACGGCCAGCGGCTCGTCGTCCCGGTGCACTACCGCACGGAGGCCCTCAGCTTCCTCGACCCGCCCGACGCCTTCCTCGAGGCCCTGGGCGCGCGCGTGGAGCGCCGCGCGGAGAGCGAGTTCACCGTTGAGGGCGTACTCCGGACCCGTGACGAGCCGGTCGTCGCCCTGCCGACGGCGCCGGCCCGGCTGAGTCCCGCTCTCAGCGAGCCCAGGCGAGCGCACGGGGCGCGAACCCCGCGCGCAGCCGGCGGCCGATGTCGCGCAGTCGCTGCAGGTGACCGTCGCGCAGGCGGATCTCGATCCACTCGTCGCCCTCCCGGCTGACGACGAGCGCGCTCCGGCCATCGGGCGAGAGACGCAGGTCGCCGACCGCCGTGATCGCCAGGTGCCGCACGGCCCGCAGAGGGCCGCTGGCACCGCACACGAGCAGGCTCACGCGCCCGCTCGCGTCGCGGCGCAGGACGACCAGGCGATTGCCGGCGGGGGCGTAGCCGCCGGCCAGCACCGCGCCGTGCGCGCTGAGCCGTTGCAGGCGCTTACCGCTCGCGCTGTAGAGCGTGGCG
>JALYLC010000073.1 GCA_030774435.1 Actinomycetota bacterium | reverse complement strand
GCAAACAACGCAATCCATTCCGCCAGGAGCGCGAAAGTGAGCGCCCCGGCGCCGAGCGCGATGCCGCGGTGCGCGCGGGCTCGCTGGAGCGCGAGACTGCGCACGCGGACGAGCGCCTGGCGGAGCTGCGCGCGCGTGCCGCGGAGCTCGCAGAGGAGCACGGCCTGGCCGCGGTCGACGCGGTCGAGCCGTTGCCGCCCGAGGAGCTGGCAGGCCTCTCGGCGCGCGTTGAGCGACTCGAGCGACGCCGGGGCGAGCTCGGAGCGGTCAACCCGTTGGCCAAGCAGGAGCTGGAGGAGCAGCGCGAGCGGCTCGACGACGTGCGCACGCAGGTCGACGACCTGGCGGCGGCCATGCGCGAGCTCGAGCGCGTGATCCGGAGCCTCACGCGCGAGATCCGCGAGCGCTTCGCAGCAACGTTCGCGCAGGTGCAGGAGGGGTTCGACGAGGTCATCGGGACGCTCTTCCCAGGCGGCCACGGACGCTGCGTGCTGACCGACCCCGAGCCCCGCGAGGAATCCGAGACGGGGGAGGCCGCGGCCGAGCCACCCGAACCGGGCGTTGAGCTCGAGATCCAGCCCGCCGGCAAGCGGCTCGCCTCGATGGGCCTGCTCTCGGGCGGCGAGCGCTCGCTCGGCGCGCTCGCGTTCCTGTTCGCGCTGATGCTGGCGCGGCCCTCGCCGTTCTACGTGCTCGATGAGGTCGACGCCGCGCTCGACGACGCCAACATCTCGCGCTTCCTCGAGCTGATCGAGCGCTACCGCGAGCGCGCGCAGTTCATCATCATCACCCACCAGCAGCTGACGATGGAGATCGCCGACGTCCTTTACGGCGTCTCCATGGCCGGCGACGGCGTCTCCACCGTGCTCTCGCGTCGCTCGCGCGAGCCCGTGGCCGTGTAGTGGAATGGAATGCGATCCTGCTCGGGCTGGCGCCCACCGCCGAGCGACCCCCCGAGCCGGAAGAGCGCCGCGGCGGCTTTCTCTCGCGCCTGCGCGAGAACCTGCGCCGCTCCAGCCGTGCCCTGGCCCAGGGGCTGAACGAGCTCGCCTTCGATCCCAACGACGATGGCGTTTGGGAGCGCCTCGAAGAGCTGCTGATCGCGGCCGACGTCGGCGTGCCCGCGACGGTCGAGATCGTGCAGGCGCTGGAGGCCGAGAGCGCCGCCGGTCGCCTGCACACCGCCGAGGAGCTGCGCGACGAGCTGCAGCGCATCGTCGCCGAGCGGCTGGCCCAGCCGCTCGAGCAGCGCGCGCTCGATCTGCGCGCCGAGCCCGCAGTGATCCTCGTGGTCGGCGTCAACGGCACCGGCAAGACGACCACGATCGGCAAGCTCGCCTATCAGCTGCACGAGGCCGGCGCGAGCGTCGTGATCGGAGCCGCCGACACGTTTCGCGCGGCGGCCGCCGAGCAGCTGGAGACCTGGGCCGAGCGCGCGCAGGCCGATTTCGTCGGCTCCGCCAGCGGCTCGGATCCGGCCGCCGTCGCCTTCGACGCGGTGAGCGCGGGCGTCTCGCGCGGACGCCGCGTGGTGATCGTCGACACCGCGGGGCGCCTGCACACGCAGGAGCACCTCATGGAGGAGCTCGCCAAGGTGCGCCGCGTGATTGCTCAGCGGCTGCCTGGCGCTCCCCACGAGACGCTGCTCACGATCGACGCCACGACGGGCCAGAACGGGCTGCAGCAGGCGCGTCTCTTCACCCAGGCGGCCGAGGTCACCGGGCTCGTCCTGACCAAGCTCGACGGCAGCGCCAAGGGCGGGATCGCGATCGCCATTGCGCACGAGCTCGGGCTGCCGATCAAGCTGATCGGCATCGGCGAGGCGCTGGAGGATCTGCGCCCCTTCGACGCCGACGCGTTCGCCCGCGCACTCTTTTCCGAGTGAGAGCTTCTCAGGTGGCAAACGTGCGGCGTGTATCATTCAGGGTGTCAAAGTGGAGGCGTCACCCGTTTCCCACCCGCCGGGCAGAGGTTTCGCCGCGCCGGGTTGTGCGAGCTCCGCTGCGCGCACGCCGGGTGGTGCGGCCACGCGTGAGAGG
>JALYLC010000072.1 GCA_030774435.1 Actinomycetota bacterium | reverse complement strand
CCCTGCGGGAGGCGGCCATCGCCGCGGTCGCGACGGGCAGCGCCTCGGTCGCCCATCCGCTCGCGGGCGGCGTCGACCCGGCGCTCGTCGCCCGGCTGCAGCCGGCGCTCTCGCTGGAGCCGGCGTGAGCCAGCGGAGCCGCCCCAAGCTCGCGGACGTCGCGGAGCGGGCCGGCGTCAGCCTGAAGACGGCGTCGCGCGCGTTGAATGGCGAGTACGGCGTCGCGCCGGCCACGGCCGAGAAGGTCGTGGCGGCCGCCCGCGAACTCGGCTTCAGGCCGAACCTGCTTGCCCGCTCGCTCGCCTCCGGGCGTCCCAGCGCCGCGATCGGCCTGATCATCTCCAATGTCGCCGACCCGTTCTTCGCAAAGGTCATCGGGGGCGTCGAGCGGGCACTCGGCGCTCGCGACCTTCAGTTGGTGATCGGGAGCCACCATGACGACCCCGACAGGCAGCAGAAACTCGTGCGCGCCCTGGTCGAGCGTCGCGTGGACGCGCTGCTCGTCACGCCCGCGCCCGGCGATGCGTCCTACCTGCGCGACGACATCGAACACGGGCTCGTCGTCGTCTCGCTCGACCGTCCGCTCGTCGGCGTCGAGGTCGACACCGTGATCGTCGAGAACCGCATCGGCTCGGCCAATGCCGTGCGCGAGCTCATCGTCTCGGGTCATCGGCGCATCGCGGCGCTCGCCAACGACCCGCGCCTGTGGACGATGCAGGAGCGGATCGCCGGGTACCGGCTCGCGCTGGCCGAGGCCGGCATCGCCGATGATCCCGCGCTGGTCCTGCTCGACGGCGCCGAGAGCCAGGCCAGCCAGCGCAGAATCGCCGAGATGCTGGCCTCCTCCGATCCGCCGACCGCGATCTTCGCGGCGCACAACGCGACGGGGCGCGACGCGATCCGGGCGATGCGCGCTGCCGCACTCGAGCTGCCACTCGTCGTCTTCGACGAGGAGAGCGACCCCGACCTGCTCGTCACCCCGCCGCTCGTGATCCAGTCCGATCCGACGCGGCTCGGCCGGGTAGCCGCCGAGATGACGCTCGAACGTCTCGACGGCCTCGCAGGGCCAGCACGCCTCGTCGTCCACGAGGTCGGACGCCTCGACGTCGCAGAGGCGATCGCGGGATGAGCATCCCGATCCTGATCGGAGTGGACATCGGCACCGCGCGCGTCAAGGCGCTCGGCCTGGGACTCGACGGCAGCGAGCTCGCGCAGGTCGAGCATGCGACGCCGTGGACACGCAACGGCAACCAGGCCGAGATGGATCCCGCTGAGCTCGCGGCCCTGATCCAGGCGACCGTTGCCGCCATTCCTGCCGAGCTCGCGCGCAGGCACGGCGAGGGCGTCGAGGTTGTCGCCATCGGCGTTGCGGGAATGGGCGAGGCGGGCGTGCTGATCGATGCCCGCGGCCGCCCGCTCGCACCCATCCTCGCCTGGCACGATCCGCGCGGCGACGTCGAGGTCGTGCGCCGCGAGATCGGCGAACAAGCGTTCCAGCGAGCCGTTGGCATGCCGCTGAATGCGCAGCCGTCGCTTGCGAAGATCCTCTGGTCGCAGCGCGCGAGCGCGGATGCGGCGTCCGCGGAGCGCTTCCTCTCCCTGCCGGAGTGGGGCGTGTATCGCCTCGGCGGCCTGCCCGTCAGCGAGCTCTCTCTGGCGAGCCGAACCGGTCTGCTCGACATCGGCGCGATGAGACCGTTCGAGGGCGCCGTCGCACTGCTCGGCCGGGATCTGCTATCCGAGACCATGACCGCTGGAACGGCGGCGGGCGTGGCGAACGGAGACGCCGTGCCGGCGAGCATCCGCGGCGCCGTGCTGACCGTCGCCGGCCATGACCACCAGGCGGCCGCACTTGCGGTGGGCGCCGCGCGACCGGGGGCGCTATTCAACTCGATGGGCACCGCCGAGGCACTCGTGCGCTGTGTCGACGGGCCGCTCGACCCCGCCGTCGTGGGGAGTCTCGCAGCGCAGGGGACGACTGTGGGCTGGGGGGTCGTGCGAGGCCGCTATGCCGTCATGGAGGGTTTGCGCACCGGACTGGTGCTGGAGCGCGTAGCCTCGCTGCTCGGCGCCCACGATCGCGCCGCTCGCAGGCTGCTCGGTGAGGAGGCTCACGCTGTCGATCTCGCGGACATTCCGCCCGGACTCGTCGTGAACGACGGCGACGGAGGCATTACTCTCGGCGCGCTCGCGGACGGCCTGCCCCCGGCAGCCGTGTGGGGGGCAGTCGTGCGAGACCTGACCGCCGCCAGCGTCCGCCGGCTCGAGCGGATCACCGCCGAGCTCGGCCCGCATACGAAGGTGACGGTCGCCGGCGGCTGGACGCGCAACGCGGCCGTGCTCGCCGAGAAGCGCCGCCAGTTCGGAGCGATCCAGGTGAGCGATCTCCGCGAAGCCGGCGCGACCGGCGCGGCGCTGCTCGCGGGGGTCGCGGCGGGGATCGTCGAATCACCGGAGACCGATGCGGCGCCGTGGTCCGAGCGCCGTGTGCCACGCGCAAACAGCGAGGTGTCGTGATGGACGGGAATGCAGAGAGGATTCCGGCGCTCGCCGCTCGCGGTCTCGCCAAGAACTTCGGCCACGTGCGCGCCCTGCGCGGCGTCTCGTTCGAGGCCCACGCCGGCGAGGTCACAGCGCTCGTGGGCGACAACGGCGCGGGCAAGTCGACCCTGATCAAGTGCCTCGCCGGCGTGATCCAGCCCGACGGCGGAGCGATCGAGGTGGATGGCGAGCCCGTCGCCATGACCGATCCGCAGCATGCGACCCGGCTCGGGATCGAGACCGTCTACCAGGATCTCGCGCTCGCGCCCGATCTCGACGCCGCCGCGAACGTGTTCCTCGGTCGCGAGGTGCGGCGGCGCTTCCGCGTGCTCCACAACCAGGGCGAGATGCGCCGGCGCACGGCCGAGAGCTTCAAGGAGCTCGGGGTCGGCATGGTGCAGGACATGCGCGTGCCGGTGTCCTCGTTCTCGGGCGGCCAGCGGCAGTCGGTCGCGATCGCGCGCGCCGCGATGTGGGCCAAGCACGCGATCATCATGGACGAGCCCACCGCTGCGCTGGGCGTGATCCAGACGGCGAAGGTGCTCGAGCTGATCACGCGCATCCGCGAGCGCGGGCTCGCCGTGGTCTTCGTCTCCCACAACCTGCCGCAGGTGCTCGAGGTCGCCGATCGCATCGAGGTCATGCGTCTCGGTGCACGCGTCGCGCGCTTCCGTAGGGGCGAGCCCTCGGTCGAGCAGCTGATCGGCGCGATCTCCGGTGCCTACTCGAACGAGTTGCCGGCATGAGCGACATCGATCCTACACTGGCCGCAGACGCTCAAGCCGAAGTCTCGGGGATGGCATTCGAGCCTCCCCAGTCGATCTGGCGGCGCCTTCTCAACAGCCCGGTGATCGTCACCTTCACCGCGTTGATCGCGATCATCGTCGCGTTCTCGCTGAAGGCCTCGGGACAGTTCGACACCACGGCGAACTTCCGCCAGCTGGCACAGAACGTCGCAATCCTGACGGTGGTCAGCGTCGGCACGACGTTCGTAATCGCAACCGCCGGCGTCGACCTCTCGATTCCGAGCGGCATCGTGCTCGGCGAGGTCTTCGCCGTGAAGTTCCTCCACCTGATCTCGGTCGGGAGCGGCACGGCGGTCGACATCGACGGCACGCAGACGCACACCTGGTACATCCTGTTCGCGCTCTGCGGCTCGCTGCTCGCGGGCCTCGCGCTCGGACTCGTCAACGGGATCGCCGTCGGCTACATGCGGATTCCGGCGCTGCTCGCCACCCTCGGAACGCTCGGCGCCGGGCTCGGGATCGCGCTGCTGCTCCAGAACGGCGTCAACACGGCGACCTACGCGCTCGATCCGGTGTCGGGCGGTCATGCCATCCCGAGCGTGCCGAACCTGATCACGATCGCCGCGCTGGCGGTGATCGTCTCGGCCGTGCTGCTCAACCAGAGCGTGTTCGGGCGCCACACCCTCGCGATCGGGAGCAACGAGGAGGCGGCGCGGCGCGTCGGCATCAAGGTCGAGCGGCATCTCGTCAAGGTGTACGCGCTCGGCGGCGCCATGAGCGGACTCGCCGGCTTCCTCTCGGTCTCCTATTTCACGACGACATCCGTATCCGGGCATTCGACCGACAACCTGCACGCCATCACTGCAGTGGCGATCGGCGGGACCAGCCTGTTCGGCGGCGTCGCCACGATCATCGGCTCGGTGATCGGCGTCTGGATTCCTGCCGTGCTCCAGAACGGCTTCGTGATCATCGGAGTCCAGCCCTACTGGCAGGACGTCGCGGTCGGCTTCGTGCTGATCCTCGCCGTTTGGGGAGACCAGCTACGGCGCGGCCGAGGGCGGCGCTGATACGAGGGCACGCGTAGGGGAGATTCGGCGCAGGGCGCGCGAGCCGCAGTGCGACCGCGGCAGGGCGAAGCGCCGCAGGGCATGCCAGTCCGTAGTGCGACCGCCGCAGGGCCGACGCTGCCCCTCCGTGCGCTGGGTTCGAACGCTTGCGCCGGGGTCAGACCTCCTAGGACTGGGGGGTCGTTCGAGCCGTGCCCCGAGGTCTGCCCCCGTGATACCTGTGGCCGGGCGGTGGCCTGGCGGCCTTGGCGCGGGTTCGATCGTCTTTGGCGGGTTTCCGCCAGGACCCTCACTCGGTTATTGCGGCTCGCGCGCCCTGCGCCGAATCTCCCCTACGCGTGCCCTCGTATCAGCGCCGCCCTCGGCCGCGCCGTAGCTGGTCTCCCCAAACGGCGAGGATCAGCAC
>JALYLC010000071.1 GCA_030774435.1 Actinomycetota bacterium | reverse complement strand
GACCCCACCTGGCGGAGCCAGACCCCCGCCACCTGGGGTCAGACCCCACCTGGCGGAGCCAGACCCCCGCCACCTGGGGTCTGACCCCGCCTGGCGGAGCCAGACCCCGACTGAAGGTTCGTAGCTGTGCCCGTAGGCGATGAACAGGCGGCTCGCGCGCCGCTAGGAAGACGTCGCGCTGAGCCGGTCCTCCAGCCCGCCGCGCACCGCGGGCCACTCCTCGGCCAGGATCGAGAACAGCACCGTGTCGCGAACCGTGTCGTCGCTGCGCCGCTGATAGCGGCGCAGTGTGCCCTCGTAGCGCGCACCGAGGCGGTCGATCGCTCGCTGCGAGCGCTGGTTGCGAACGTCGGTCTTCAGCTGTACGCGCCCGGCGCCCAGGCGCTCGAAGGCGTGGCCGAGCAAGAGCAGCTTGGCTTCCGGGTTCACGGAGCTGCCCCAGACGCGCGGGTGGTACGAGGTGGAGCCGATCTCGAGCCGCGCGTCGGGGACTGAGACGTCGAGGTAGGAGGAGGTGCCGATGACGGTTCCGGGCGCCAGGCCCGCGAGCGGCGCCACGAGCCGGACGACCCAGGGGAAGCGGCCCTGGCGCGCGGCCCCGGCGAGCGCGTCCGCGTAGGAGCCCGCATCCGCCGGGCGACCGGCGACGTGCGCCCACACCGAGTCGTGATCGAGCGCGGCGAAGAGCGCCCTTGCGTCGCGGCCGGGCTCGAACAGGGACAGCTCGACCATCCGCCCGCCGAGCGTGACGCCCGGCTCGAGTGGCCAGGCCAGCGGCGGCCATTGCCGGTCCTGGGGGCGGGCGTCGCTGACAGGTTCGAAGGAGCTCACACGGCGAAGTCTGGCACCGCGCCGTGCGGATCCGCTGCGCGGCCCTTGGGCTCCTCCCAGTCTTCCTGGCGGCCGAGCGCGGTCAGGTCGAGGTACGCGTAGGCGCCGCCGATCGCCTCGGTTCCTCGCGCGAAGGTGGTGTACGTGTGAAAGACGTCGTCGCCGTCGCGCAGGAAGCAACTGATGGCCGGCATTTCGATCGGCTGCTCGGCCGTGAGCACCCAGTGGGACGGGGAGGCTCCTTCGAGCTCGGCGCGCGTGCGGTAGTTGACCTCGAGCGGCGTGACCGACTCGTCGATCGTGGTGTGGAAGTCGTAGTTGAAATCCCCCCCGTACGAGGAGTACCAGGGGAAGCTCCAGCCCTTGCGCGCCTTGTAGGCCTCGAGCTTGGCGAGCGGCGCACGCGAGACGGCGGCGAACGTCGTGTCGCGCGCGGCCAGGTGGGCGACCAGGCCTGCGGATCGCTCATCGGCGTCGGCAGAGCAACTCGGGCAGCCGTCCTCCCAGGCCGGGTCGAACATGAAGTGCTCGAGCATCAGCTGGCGCCGGCCTTCGAACATGTCGAGCAGGGTCGCCTTGCCGCCCGGGCCCTCGAAGACGTAGGGCTTGTCGATCCGCAGCATCGGCAGGCGGCGGCGATCGGCGTTGAGCGCGTCGCGCACCCGCGTTAGCTCCTTCTCACGGCTCAGCAGTTGCTTGCGGGCAGCGAGCCACTCGGCTCGCGATGTGATGTCGGGCAGACTCATCTCGACCTCCTCGGGGCGGACGTGCGCGGGGCCTTCGAGGTAGAGACACGGCCGCGGGGCGAAACTCATCGCTCTAAGCGAGCGTGGTGAGGCTGAGGTACGAAGGCGTGTCGCCGCCGGTCGCCAGGGTCTGCAGGGTCGTCTGCGTCGCGGTCGCATCCCACGGGTTCTCTGCGGTGCCCGGATGCGGGAGGAAGACCGGAAAGTCGCTCGAGGCCACCTGCAGGCGCAGCCGGCGCCCGGGCTGCACGCGGTAGCCGGTGTGGCCGAGGTAGACCTCGGCGGGCGCGGCGTGGCCGCCACTCTCGACGACCTGCTGGCCGAACAGCAGCGCGTGGGCGCGACCGTCCCGCGTGGACATCGACGAGCTTGACGTGGAGGTACATCGAGGGCGCATCGCTCGACACGTAGAGGTGGGCGGCGACGCGGCCGGCCAGCGTGACGGGCTCGTCTCGCACGGCGGTCGTGGACGTCAGCACGTCCTCCCGCGACTCGATGCCGCGCTCGTCCGGATATTCGTGCGGGGCCTCGAACGGGTTGACGAGCGTCGAGGGCACGAGATTCTCCGGGTCGTGCACCCAGGTGGCCTCGGCGTGGCCGCCCGGCGCGGACGCGACGGAGTCGCCGGCCAGGTAGAGGCGCAGCTCGCCGGCTCCCGGCGGCGGCCAGCTCGGCGACTCTTGCCAGCCGGCTCTCGCCAGGTGCCAGCGCACGCGCGCCAGCTCGGCTGGGTCGGCCCGGCCGGCCAGGAAGGCGTCGAAGAAGTCGAGCGCCGGCGCGATGTAGCTGTCCAGCATCCGCTCCAGCGCAGCGTCGTTCGTGGCGTCGTCGCCTGATTCGGCGATCGGCACGGCCTCGAACTGGTAGTTCTCGTGGTCCGTCGATCCCGCGTGCAGGTACTGGAACGGCGCCGTCTCGGGGTTCCGCATCAGCGCCTCGTAATCGAGCATGTGCTGCTGCGCGCGCGGGTCGAGCGGCGCCGGCCCGACCGTCTCGATTTCCAGGGTCACAACGAGATCGGGATGAGCGGATCGAGATGGCCGCTCCCACCCGGGAACGTGAAGAGAATGCGCACGAGCAGGCAGATTAACGTCCGTGGAACAACCGTCATCGCGGCCTGGCGCGCGGGCTGGCAGGACTTACGATGGCAGTGTGAGCGTCACG